>JBGAOL010000273.1:0-6043 GCA_044221825.1 Gemmatimonadales bacterium | reverse complement strand
ACGCCCCGCGCGATAGGTCACTCATCGGCCGGGCCAGCCCCCTGCAGGAGGGGCCCCAGGCCACCGCCCCGCCCAGCCGTTGCACCAATTTGCAGCCGATAGAGTTGCTGCTGTCGAGGTCCGGGGAAGGACTGCGATATTGGCCGCCCTGCCCACTGCCGATTCCGGGCGCTTTCCGGGCGGCCACGAGGGGGTCCACGGCGGCATCCACCTGCAGCTCCCCGTCGGCGGCGATGTCCGGGGCGAGTTCCCGGGACTGCTCGGCGGCTGCCCGGATCCGTTTCCACTCCGGGCCCCTCCGCGCTGCCCCGGGTGCTGTAGCTCAGGAAGGAGCACCTGGGGGGTGTCCCCCACGAGGCTGGGGCGGTCGCGGGCGGCGGCCAGGGCCACGGCGGCGAGCTGCTCCCGGCGTGGGCTCGGGAGCACCGCGCAGTCGGTAGCGGCATCACCCGCCTGTCGGCCAGGAATCCACATGTAGAACGCCGAGCTGGCCGTGGCAACGCCGGGCGCGGTGCCGATGGCCCAGAGCGCGGCCCGGAGCACGTCGGCGGTGGTGGCGACGCAGCCGGCCACGGCGCCCGTCGGCCTCGCCGAGGGCCACGAGGCCGGCGGCGAAGCGGAGCGGGTCGGCGGCCAGGGTCGAGGGCGTGGACGGCGTCGTGGACCTTGGTCGGGGCGGCGGTCGCGCAGCCGCTGGGCCACGCGCTGGCGGCGGGGATCGGGTGGCCGGTCGATGCCGCCGAGGCCGCCGAGCAGGACGGGCTCGAGGATGCCCTCACTGCGGAGCCGGGCCGCGGCCTCCTGCACCCGCGGATCCTCGCCCTCGGCGAAGACGATGCGGCCGCCCGCCCGGCGGGCGCGCGCGAGCAGCTCGTGGCGGAAGTTCACCGGGGCGCGAAGCGCCGCTTGAGCGCGGCCAGCACCACGGGGTGGACCAGCGCGGAGACGTCGCCGCCATGGCGCGCCACCTCGCGCACCAGGCTCGAGCTCAGGTAGGTGGCGTCCTCCGGCGGCACCAGGAAGACGGTCTCGAGGCCGGGGAGGAGGTGGCGGTTCATCATGGCCATCTGGAACTCGTACTCGAAGTCGCTCACGGCGCGGAGGCCCGCGGACGATGAGCGACGCGCCGTGGCCGCGGCAGAAGTCCACCAGCAGCCCCTCGAAGGACTCGTAGGTGATGCGCGGGTCCTCGCCCACCGCCTGGCGGAGCATGTCGAGCCGCTCCTGCACCGAGAAGAGCGGCTCCTTGCTCGAGTTCCGCGCCACGGCCACCACCACGCGGTCGGCGAGCGCGAGGCTCCGGCGCACCAGGTCGGTGTGCCCGTTGGTGGGCGGGTCGAAGGAGCCGGATAGACGGCGATCCGGGTCATGGGGCTCGGACGAAGGTGATGGCGGTGTCGCCGTAGCGGCGGGTGTCGTCGCCGGGGAGCTCCACGCTGGCGGCGTGCTCCACGCACAAGATCCGCGCGAAAGGCGTGGCGCGGAAGAGGGTCACCAGCCGAGCCGCGTCGTCCCGATTGTAGGGCGGGTCGGCGAAGGCCAGGTCGTAGGCGCCGGGCGCCAGCCTCTCGGCGAAGCGCAGCGCGTCACCCCGGTGCACGGTGGCCTCGGCGGCGGCGCCGAGTTCGGCAATGTTGGCGCTGAGGGCGGCGAGGGAGGGCGGGTTGAGCTCCACGAAGTCGGCGTGGGTGGCGCCGCGCGAGAGGGCCTCGAGGCCGAGGGCGCCACTGCCGGCGTAGAGGTCGAGGACGCGCGCCTCCGGGAGCGCCGCCTGCACGATGCTCATCCAGGCCTCGCGCACCCGGTCGGCCGTGGGGCGGACGCGCGGGTCCCTGGGCGGCACGAGCCGCCGGCCGCGCCACCGCCCCCCCACGATGCGCACGCCGTCAGCCTCCGGCCGGGCCCAGCGCCACCATGCGCGCCTGCAGCGAGGTGGCGCCGTTCCACTCGTTCTGCTCCAGCCGGAACGCCACGTCGAGCGCCGGGGTGCGCGCCGCCGACCACGGGTAGCGGTCGGCCCAGCCGAAGCCGATGGCGGCCAGGCGCGCCCCGTCGCGCACCAGGGTGCCCTTGAGGTGGGTGGTCCCCACCCGGCGGGCGCCCGCCAGCTCCACGTTCCGGACCCCGAAGACCGGGCCGGGATTCCCCATGCCGCAGGGCTCGAGCCAGCGGCACAGCTTCTCGAGGTCGTCGGTGACCTCCGCGAGGCCCACCACCAGGTCGATGCGCTGCTCAGGACCCAGGTCCTCCTCGGCGAGTTCGGCCCGGGCCACGGCGGCAAAGCGCTCGCGGAAGGCGTCGAGCTTGTCGCGCCGCACGGTGACGCCGGCGGCCATGTGGTGACCGCCGAAGCGCTCCAGCAGGTCGCCGCACTGGGTGAGGGCGTGGTGGAGGTCGAAGCGGGAGATGCTCCGGCCGCTCCTCTTCCCCAGCTCGCCGTCGAGCGCCACCAGGAAGGTGGGGCGGCCGTAGCGCTCCACCACCCGCGAGGCCACGATGCCCACCACGCCCGGGTGCCACTTCTCCGAGGCGAGCACCAGGCCGGTGTCCCGCGCCGGGTCGCGCTCCCCCTCCACCTGCGCGAGCGCCTCGTCGAGGATGCGCTGGTCCAGCGCCTGGCGCTCCACGTTCATCCGCTCGAGCCGCTCGGCGAGCTGGGTGGCCACGCCGGGTCGTCGGTGAGCAGCAGCTCGAGCCCTTCCATGGCATCGCCCACGCGGCCGGCGGCGTTGAGGCGCGGGGCCAGGATGAAGCCCACCTGCCCCGCGCGGATCTCCTTCCCCTCGAGGCCGCTCACGCTGATGAGCGCGGCGAGGCCGGGCCAGCGCGTCTGGTTGAGCAGCTTGAGGCCGTGCCGCACCAGGATCCGGTTCTCGCCGGTGAGCGGCACGATGTCGGCGATGGTGGCGAGGGCCACCAGATCCAGGAAATGGAGCGGCAGGGAGGCGGGCCTGCCGAGGGCGGCGGCGAGCGCCTGCACCAGCTTGAAGGCGATGCCGGTGCCGCAGAGCTGGCGGAGGCCGGAGGTGTCGTCGGGGCGTTGCGGATTCACCACGGCCACGGCGCGCGGCAGCTCGGCGCCGGGCAGGTGATGATCGGTGACCACCACCTGGAGGCCGGCGGCGTTGGCCTCCTCGACGGCGCCGCGGGCCTGGATGCCGCAGTCGCAGGTGAGGATGAGGCCGGCACCCGCGGCGCGCGCGGCGGCGAGGCCGGCGCTGCCGAGGTCGTAGCCGTCCTTCAGGCGATGGGGATGAAGGGCACCACGTCCGCGCCCATCGCGCGGAGCGCGCGGGTGAGGAGCGCGGTGGCGCACTGGCCGTCCACGTCGTAGTCGCCGTGGATCAGGATGCGGCGGCGCGTGGCGATGGCGGCCACGAGCGCCTCGACGGCGGTGGCCATGCCGGCGAGGGTGAGCGGGTCGGCCAGGTCGTCGAGCGCGGGGCGGAGGAAGCGCCGCGCCGCGTCCCGCCCGCTGATGCCGCGCTGCACCAGCAGCGCCGCGAGCACCGGCGAGACGCCGAGCTCGCCGGCCAGCTTCTGCACCCGCCCGGCCTCCGGTGGGGCGGCCACCTTCCAGCGGAGGGCGGGGACGGGAAAGCGGCTACTCAATCTCTTCGGGCGCGAAGAGGATCACGCCGCAGCTCTCGCACGCGTCGATGAGCGTGCCGGCGCGGATCTGGTTGCGGCGGTTGAGCGGCACGGTGGTGAAGCAGGCGCTGCAGGCGGCGCCGTCGAGCGCCATGACCACGCGGGTCAGCTTCACGGTGCGGAGGCGTCGTAGCGCTGGCGGAGGGCGCGGTTGACGCTGTTGGCCATGGCATCGCGCTCGGCCAGCCGGGCCTGGCGCACGCCCTCGGCGGCCTGGCGGCGGCCCTCGACCTCGGCGCGCTGGGTCTCCTGCGCCGCGCGCATCTCGGCGAGGCGTCCCTCGAGCTGGGCTACCTGGGCCTCGAGGCCGCCCACCTGGTCCGCCAGCTTCATCCAGTCCTGCTCCTCCTTGGCCAGCACCGAGCGCGCCAGGTCCAGCTCGGTCATCACGGCCTGCGCCTCGCGCGGGTTCTTGATCTGGTCCAGCCGGGCCTTCCCGCGCGCCTCGAGCTTCCGGTAGTTCTCCACCTTGGCCTCGACCTCGGCGCGGCGGCGGGTGGTGTCGGCCACGGCCTTGCGGGTCCGGGCCAGTTCGGCATCGGCGTCGGCGAGCTGCTGGTCCAGTGCCTCGAGCTCGGCGAGCACGGCGTCGAGGGCCTGGTCGGCCTCGAGCAGCGCCACGTCCTTGGCCTGCAGCTCCAGCAGCTTGACGAGATCTGGGTGCATCGGGGGTCCTTTGGGGGTCAGGGTCGGGGTGACAAAGATACTCGGGGCCCGGGGCGCGCGCGGCTAGCGCCGCTCCGGGCGACGACGGGTGCGGCGCCAGCCGTAGCGGCGCAGGTATTCCTCGGGATAGCGGGTGCGGATCTCCTCGACCAGTTCGCGCTTCTCGCCGCGAGCGTGGCATGCTCGCTCGCGGGGGCGCGCTCGATCTGGCGGTTGAGCCGGTCGAGGGCGCGGAAGTGCGGCCGCGCCTCCAGCACGCGGCAGGCGCCGTCGAAGATGCGGTCCTGCGGCTCGGCCAGCGCCTGCGGGGTCTCGGCCAGGAAGCGGGCCCAGCGGGCCTGGATGGCGGGGTCGATCCCCTCCGGCACCGGCGCCGGGCCGTCGTCACCCTGGGCGGCGAGGCGGTCGAACATCTCGCGGTGCCCCGGCGCCTCGAACCACTCGGGCGGCACCCCTTCCGCGGAGCGGCGGCGCCACTCACCGCTCGCCACCATGAGGCGGAGCAGCGCCAGCTCGGCCGGCGTCCCGTCGGTGCGCGGCGCGGCCGACTCGGTGCTGGGCCGCGGGCGGCGGTCCTCCTCGGGCGGCGGCGGCGGTGCCTGCCGCGGCGCCGGTTCCTTGAGGTTGGCCACCTCCTGCTCCAGCACCGCCTTGCTGACGCCGCTCCGCTCGCTCACCAGCGACAGGTAGAGCTCGCGCTGGATCGGGTCCCGGGTGGCGCGGATGGTGGGGAGGAGCCGGTCGAGCGCCTCGCGCCGGTGCTCCATGCCGGTGAACCACCCGCGGCGATCCAGGATCTGGATCTTCCGCTCCAGCACATCCACCGCGTCCGCGAGCACCGGCTCGAGCGCCTTGGCCCCGCCCTTCTGCACCAGCGTGTCCGGATCCTCGCCCGGGGGCATGGTGGCCACGCGGACCCGGAGCTCGTGGCGGAGCAGCTCGTCGCCGGCGCGGAAGGTGGCCTTGAGGCCGGCCATGTCGCTGTCGAGGAGCAGCAGCGCCTGCTGTGTCAGGCGCTTGAGGAGGGCTGCCTGGTCGCCGGTGAGCGCGGTGCCGAGCGGCGCCACCACGTGCTCCACGCCGGCCACCACCAGGCGCAGCACGTCGAAGTAGCCCTCGACGATGATCACGGCGCCTTCCTTCCGGATGGCGTTTCGCGCGGCGTGCAGGTTGTAGAGCGTCTGCCCCTTCTTGAAGATCGGGCTCTCGGGGCTGTTGAGGTACTTGGGCTCGCCCTGGCCCAGGATCCGGCCGCCGAAGCCCACCACGCGGCCGCGGAGGTCGTGGATGGGAAAGAGCAGCCGCCCGCGGAAGCGGGGGATGATGCGGCCGTCCTCGCGCCGGGCGAGGAGCCCCGCCTCGAGCATCACCCCCTCGTCGAGCCCGAGCTGGCCCATGGCCTTGAGGAACTCGTTGGGGCTCCGCGGCGCGTAGCCAAGCTGGTAGGGCTCGAGTTCCTCGAGGTTGAAGCCGCGGTCGGTCACGTACTTCCGCGCCAGCTCCGCCTCGGGCGCGTCGCGGAACTGCCCCGCAAACCAGTCGTGCGCCACCGCCACGGCGGAGAAGAACGGCTCCCGCGGATCGGGGCCCTGGCGCTCCTTGCTGGTCTCGGGGATCACGATCCCCTCGCGCCGCGCCACCTCGCGCACCGCGTCGGGGTAGCTGAGCCCCTGGCGCTTCATGTGCCAAGAGAAGATGTCGCCCGCTTCCTTGCAGACGAAGCAGT
>JBGAOL010000272.1:0-5699 GCA_044221825.1 Gemmatimonadales bacterium | reverse complement strand
CTCGCCCACCATGAGGGTGCGGAGGCGGCTCACGCCCGCGAGCGCCTGCCCGCCCACCCGGATCACGTCGCCCTCGGCGCTGGCGGGGGTGAGGGGGATCGCGCCCTCGCCCGAGAAGTCGCGGAGGTCGAGGATCTTCTTCTCCCCCGTGGACGTGGTGCCGAGGCCGGGAATGCCGGGATCGATGCCGCTGTCCAGGATGGCGAGCAGGACGCCACGACCGTCGTACGTGGGGTGCGCCGCAAGGAACGTGGGGACGTTCGTGGCGCGCAGCGGCATCCAGCCCCGGGCGTACGCCTCGGCCGGCGGCATGACCGGCTTCGGCTCGGGACGTGGCGGATTGGGGACGGGCGCCGCCGATACCGCGGGCGCGGGCACGGGGGCGGGCGACACACCGCCGCCACAGCCGACGATCAGGGCAAGCAACGACCCGGCAACCAGCCTATGCATGTGGAGCATCCAGGGGCGGAAGGACGAACGGACCGAGGTGCGGCCCCCGGTAGAGCGAGGTGACGCGGAGCAGGAACGCCAGCAGGTCGCGCGTCTCCTCGACGGTGACGAGCGCATCGACGAAGCCACGCGCCGCGGCGTACTTGGCGTCGAGCTGGTGTTCGTAATCGGCGCGCATGGCCTCGACGGCCGCCTGCACCTCGGGGGCGGGCGGGCGCTGCTCGCCGCGCGCCTTGGCCAGCTCGGGCCCGTGCACCGCGCCCACCGCCGACTCGCCCTCCATGACGGCCATGCGGCCGGTGGGCCAGCTCAGGATGAAGTCGGGATCGAACCCCTGCCCCGCCATGGCGTAGTAACCGGCGCCGGAAGCGTGGTTGAGCGTGAGCACCAGCTTGGGCACGGTGGCGGTGGCCATGGCTTCGACGAAGCGCGCGCCGGCACGGATGATACCCGACTGCTCCGCCTCTGGCCCGACCATGAAGCCGCTCACGTCCTGCACGAAGAGCAGCGGCATCCGCTCGCGGTTGGCGTTGTCGATGAAATACGCCGCCTTCTCCGCGCTTTCGGTGTAGATGATCCCGCCGATCCGCGGCACCTGCCCCGGCTTGCCCTTGATGACGGTGCGGGCATTGGCAAGCACCGCCACCGGCTGGCCCTCGATCCGCGCGTGGCCGCAGAGCAGTTCCTTGCCGATGTCCGGCTGGAACTCCTCGAGCACGCCGCCATCGAGCACGCAATTGAGGACCTGGTGCATGTCGTACGACAGGCGGTGGTCGGCGGGGAGGATGTCGTAGAGGTCGGCGGGCGGACGCTTCGGTGCCACCGTGGCGTGGGTACCGGCGGTGGGCAGCGTGGCCGCCGGCAGGCGGTCCAGGTAGCCGCGGATCATGGTGATGCACTCGGCGTCGGTGGCGGCGCGGTAGTGCGCCACCGCCGAGACCGCCGTGTGCATGGCGGCACCGCCGAGCGTCTCGGCGTCCACCACCTGGCCGGTGGCGCCCTTCACCAGGTTGGGGCCGCCGAGACCCATGAAGCTGGTGCCCTCCACCATGAAGATCACGTCGGAGAGGGCCGGCAGGTACGCCCCGCCCGCAATGCAGCTTCCCATGACGGCGCTCACCTGCGGCACGTTGAGGTAGCGCCGCATGAGCGAGTTGTAGTAGAAGATCCGCGCCGCGCCATACTGGCCGGGGAAGACGCCGCCCTGGTACGGCAGGTTCACGCCGGCCGAGTCCACCAGGTAGATGATGGGGATGCGCTGGCGCATCGCCACTTCCTGGGCGCGGAGGATCTTGGTGATGGTCTCGGGCCACCAGCTCCCCGCCTTCACCGTGGCGTCGTTGGCCACGACCACGCAGGGCCGCCCCGCCACGCAGCCGACCCCGGTGATGACACCGGCGCCGGGCGCCTGGCCGTCGTACTGGTCGTAGGCCACGAGCAGGCCGAGTTCCAGCCAGGGGCTGGCGGGGTCGAGCAGCGCCTGCACCCGCTCGCGCGGGGAGAGCTGGCCCTTCTCGTGCATCTTCTGCACCCGCTTGGCGCCGCCGCCCTCGCGGAGCTTCCGCGCGAGGGCGAGGTACTCGTCGGTCAGGGTGCGCAGGCGATGCGGACGGGGCGCGGAGGTGGTGGCCACGGGCTCGCGAGGGTCGGGGGTCGGTGCGCGCCGCGCGCCCTGGCGGCGCGCGGCAGGCCGGCAGGCGTCAGTCGGTGACGTGCTCGCGCGCCCACTGCTCGATGTAGGCGATGAGGTCAGTGGTGGGCGTCCCGGGGCCGAAGAGCCGGCCCACGCCCTTGGCCTCGAGCGCGCTCACGTCCTCGCGCGGGATGATGCCGCCGCCGGTGAGGAGGATGTCGGGCCGCCCGGCCTCGTCGAGCAGGGCACGGACGCGGGGGAAGAGCGTCATGTGCGCGCCGGAGAGGATCGAGAGCCCCACCACGTCCACATCCTCCTGCACGGCGGCGGTGGCGATCATCTCGGGCGTCTGGTGGAGCCCGGTGTAGATCACCTCCATGCCGGCGTCCCGGAGCGCCGCGGCGACCACCTTGGCGCCGCGGTCGTGGCCGTCGAGGCCGGGCTTGGCGACGAGCACCCGGATGGGGCGCGGGAGGGGCTTCCGGTCGAGGGCAGCGGTCATGCGGTGGTGTCCCCTGGCAAGGACTGGGTGTCAGGCGGCCGGGGCGCCGAGCAGCCGGTCGGCCACCTCGGCGACCGTGGCGGCCACGGTCACGTCACGCCCGGCGTGCTGGCCGAGCGGGTCGAGCAGGATCACGTCGAGGCCGGCCGCCCGGGCCCCGATGACGTCCACTTCGTAGAGGTCCCCCACATACAGCGCCTCGTGGGCGGCGAGGCCAAGGCGCTCCAGCGCGATGCCGAAGATGCGTGGATCAGGCTTTTCCACGCCCACGTCGGCCGAGTCGATGATCAGCTCGAACCACTCCACCAGCCCCACCGCCCCGAGCCCTTCCACCACCCGCCCGTCACTGTTGCTGATGACGCCGAGCCGGTACCCCGCCTCCCGGAGCCGCGCGAGCGCCGCCGGCGTGCGCGGGTCCATGGCGCCCCAGAGGTGCTTGTCCCGGTGGAGCGCCAGGAGCGTGTCCCGGACCGTCTCCCCCTGCGCGGCCGGGACCCCCGCCAGTCGGAAGATGGCCTCGAGGTACCGGCTGGCGCGTTCCCGGTCGGTGCCGTCCCGCCGCTCCAGGCTCCGCGCCGCCTCCCCCGCCACCGCGCGCAACCCCTCGGCGGTGAGCGCAACCCCGGTCGCCTCGCCCACGGCCGGCGCGAGCCGGCCGTAGTCGAGGAAGAGCAGCGTGTTGCCGGCGTCGAACAGGACCGCCTTGAGGCTCACCGGAACCGGAGCAGGCTGGCGAGGCCCGGCACGGCGGCCTGCGCCTTCTCGTCGTAGAGCACCTCGACGTCCACCCGCTGGCGGAGCGCCTCCTCGATGGCCTCATCCACGACGTCGAGCACGGGGTGGACGTCGCCGTCGGCCGAGAGTTCGCGCTCGAGCAGCGCCAGGCGCCCGGTCTTGCCCGAGCGGTAGCCCGGCTGCGCCGCCTCGGCGTTGACGAGAAGCGTCCGCACCTGCCCGCGCCCGAGCGCCCGGAGCGTCCCCGCGATGCCCTCGACCGCCCACCCGGTCCCGAGCGCATCCTCGAGCCCGTGGGCGATGTTCCGCTCGGACTCCCGCTCGAACTCCGTGCGCGCGGCCAGCGTGGCCTCGTGCACCAGCGGCACCGAGACTTCCTTGGGGTTGAGGCTCACCACGCCCATGAGCCGCTCCGCCAGGTACGGGTGCAGGAACGCGGCGATGGCGCCCGCCTCCTTGCCCGGTCCGGCCAGCACGATCCCATGCACCGGATGGCGGCGATGGTGCTCGAAGAGCCGCTCGGCCACCTGCGCGAAGTGGCGGTTCTTCTCCTCGCGGATCCGGTTGTGGTACTGGTGCTCCCCGAAGCCGGGGCTGTCGGAGCGGTCGCCGCGATAGCGGCCGCCCCGGGTGGCCACCGCCGGCACCCCCTCCACCTCGGTGGTGCCGAACGCCGTGACCTCGAAGATCCGGGCGGCGGTGCGGTCGAGCACCACGGTGAGCAGCGTGCCGATCTCGTCCTCGATGCTGGCCAGCTCGCGCACCATGGCGCTCCGGTCCACCGCCAGGCGGGAGCGGTGCACCACCGGCAGCCCCACCAGCTCGAACAGCTTGAGCGGTGCACACGCGAACACGGCCACCCCCTGCGTGGCCGGCAGGCTCTTCGGATCGCGGAGCGCGTCCACGACGCGCGCCAGGTCCTTCTGCACCTCGTCGCGCACGCCCCGCGGGAGCTCGAGGCCGTCGAGCGCCTGCCCGACCTCCTTCACGCGATTCTTGAGCTTGATGAGGTACTTGCCGCGGGCGCGGTCCCGGGGCTCGACCTTGAGGTAGCAGGTGACGACGCGGTGGTCATCGGTGCGGAGCCGCGTGAGGCGGCCCAGGAGGCGCTTGATGTCGGGATTGGTGGCCATGATCTCGTCTCCGCCAGCAGCCGGCGGGTTCATGCGGGCGCCCCGCACTCAGCGGGGCGCAGGACGCTCAGAAGAAGACGGGTTCGCGATAGGTGCCATAGACCTCCTCGAGGACGTGCCGGATCTCAAAGAGCGTGGCGTCGGCGCGGGCGCAGTCGAGCATGGCGGGGACGACGTTCCGGTCCTCGCTTGCGGCGGCGCGGAGCGCGGCGATGCGGTCTTCCAGCACGGCGCCATCCCGGGTGGCGCGAAGCGCCGCCATCCGCTCGCGCTGAGCCCGCTCCGCCTCGTCGCCGATGCGCAGGATCTCCACCGGCGCCTCCGCCTCCTCCACGAATTCGTTGAGCCCCACCACCACGCGCCGCTTCCGTTCCACCTCGCCCTGGAAGCGCATTGCCGACTCGGCGATCTGGCGCTGGAACCACCCCTTCTCGATGGCCTCCACCACCCCACCCTGCGCCTCGATCTCGGCGAAGAGGCCCGCCGCCTCGCGCTCGAGGCCGTCGGTGAGCGCCTCGACGTAGTAGGAGCCGCCGAGCGGGTCGGCCACGTTGGGGACGCCGGTCTCGTAGGCCAGGATCTGCTGCGTGCGGAGCGCGATCCGCACCGAGTCCTCGGTGGGCAGCGCCAGCGTCTCGTCGAAGGCATTGGTGTGGAGCGACTGCGTGCCCCCGAGCACCGCGGCGAGCGCCTGGTAGGCGACGCGCACCACGTTGTTGTAGGGCTGCTGCGCCGTGAGGGACACGCCGGCGGTCTGGCAGTGGAAGCGCATCTGCCAGCTCCGCGGGTTCTTGGCCCCGTACTTCTCCCGGAGGGTGCGGGCCCAGATGCGCCGCGCCGCGCGCATCTTGGCGATCTCCTCAAAGAAGTCGTTGTGCACGTCCCAGAAGAACGAGAGCCGGGGGGCAAAGCTGTCGATGTCGAGCCCCCGCGCCAGGCCGTGCTCCACATAGCTGAAGCCGTTGGCCAGCGTGAACGCCAGCTCCTGCGCCGCCGTGGCCCCCGCCTCGCGGATGTGGTAGCCGCTGATGCTGATGGTGTTCCACTTCGGCGTGTGCGCGCTGGCCCACTCGAAGGTGTCCACGATGACCTTGAGCGCCGGCTCCACCGGGAAGATCCAGGCATGCTGGGCCATGTACTCCTTCAGCATGTCGTTCTGGATGGTGCCCTGGAGCTTCGCGATGTCCACGCCCTGCCGCTCCGCCGCGGCGACGTAGAAGCAGAAGAGCATGGCCGCCGGGCCATT
>JBGAOL010000271.1:0-5844 GCA_044221825.1 Gemmatimonadales bacterium | reverse complement strand
GATCGGCGCCAAGCCGATCATCGCGGCGAACGTGCTGGTGGCCGGCGTGGCGGCCTGGACCACCTGGCGCGGGCCGGGACGGGAGCGGGCGGAGGGGTGAGGCCGTAACTGCGGGGAAGGGGGAAAGGGGAAAGGGGAAAGGGGAAACGGCGACCGAGCCCCCTTCGGGAGCGGCGTAGCCGCGACCCGGGGGCGAGGGAGTGCGGGAAGCGGGAAGCGGGAAGCGGCGGCCACCCTCAGTGCTGTCATCCCGAGGGAGCGCAGCGACCGAGGGATCCCTTCGGGTCCGGCTCGGGCCTTGAGGGATCCCTCGCTGCGCTCGGGATGACAGGCGTTCGGTTCGGGCTCGTTGCGCCGCCCGGCCGCCGCGTTTTTCTGGTTACCACCCTCGGAGGGTTCCGCCAGATCTTGGGGCATGCCCCCTTGCCCACCCCGGCGCCGAGCCCACAGCTTATGGCCATGCCCGTCCCTGCCAGCCCGCCCTCGCTGTTGCCGCGGTACTCCGTGGCCGAACTCGACGCCTTCCCGGACGACGGGCCGCGCTACGAGATCCTGCAGGGGCACCTGCTCGTGACCCCGCAGCCTGGCTCTCCGCACCAGTTCCTGGCAGCCGAACTTGTGGCTGCCCTGGTCAGCTATCTGGGGACCTCAGCCCGGGTCGCCGCGCCGGGGGTCGTGGAGCGAGCACCCGACATCCACCTCGAACCGGATATCCTCGTCGTCCCGACGCCATTGCCCGCGAGCATGGAATGGGTGGACTTCCGAGACCAGTGGCTTGCCATCGAGATCTACAGCCGTTCCTCACGGCGATACGACCACGACTACAAGCGGGACGCCTACCTGGCCCTCGGCGTGCGCGAGGTGTGGCTGGTGGACCGGCTGGAGCGCGCCATCCTGGTCTCCACCCCGTCCGAGAAGGACCGGCGTGTCACCGACCGGCTCCGGTGGCAGCCCCCCGAAATGGAACAGCCGTTCGAGCTCGAGCGCGAACGGCTGTTCCGCGGGCTCTAGGCCCGGCCCTCCGCTACCGCACCGGCATCCAGATCGCGGTCTTCGTCACCGCGGCGTGGGTGGCCACGAGCTCATACGCCGCCACCGCGCCCGCGGGGGTCAGCCCCTCCACCACGTAGTACCCGCCCGGCAGTCCACTCACCGCCCACGCGCCGTGAGCGTCGCTGGTCACCCGCGCCATCTCGTCCTGCGCAGCCTGACCGTTCCGAAGCACGTTGTGCATGATGCGCACGGCGGCCCCGGGCAGCGGCGGCGCCATGCTCACCGCGCCGGTGTCGGTGGGCACGCCGGTGCCGGCCTGGTACACCGAGCCCTGGATGGTGACGGCGCTCGGGAAGCCGGGGGTGGTGCTGGTGTCCACGCCAGGATGCGGCTGAAAGGTGGTGGTGGAGCCGGGGCCGTCCGGCCCGATGGGCACGGCGCGGGTCTCGTCGAGGCAGGCGGCGAGCGCCAGCGCGGCGACGGCCAGGAACATCGAGGACATGCGCATGCGGGACTCCTGCGGAACACGGTCATGAGATGCGGCGTGAGCCCGCCGGGCTCCCCCGAACATACCTGAATGTCCAAGGGGGCGGGAGACGGGGCTCGGTCGGCGTGGGGGCGTACTCGCCGCCCTCACGCCTCCGTCGCCTCCCACGCCTCACTCGCCTCCGACCCGCCGCACCGCCGACCCGCCCAGCCACGCATACAGCGTCGGCAGTACCAGCAGGGTGAGCAGGGTGGAGGTCACCAGGCCGCCGATCACCACCGTGGCCAGCGGGCGCTGCACCTCGGCGCCGGTGCCGGTGGAGAAGGCCACGGGCAGGAAGCCGATGCTCGCCACCAGGGCGGTCATGAGCACCGGCCGCAGCCGCTCCCGGGAGCCCGACTCCGCCGCGGCCCGCGCCTCCAGCCCCGCGGCGCGGCAGCGCTGGATGGTGGTGAGCAGCACCAGGCCGTTGAGCACCGCCACGCCGAACAGCGCAATGAAGCCGATCGAGGCGGAGACGCTCAGGTGGAGGCCCCGCGCCCACAGCGCCGCGATGCCGCCGACCGCGGCGAAGGGGAGGTTGACGAAGACCAGCCCGGCGAGGAGCCACGACCGGAGCGAGGCGTAGAGCAGCACGCCGATAAGAAGAATGGCCACCGGCACTACCACCCGGAGCCGGCTCATCGCCCGCTCCTGGTTCTCGAACTGGCCCCCGTACACCAGGAAGGTGCCGGGGGGCACGGTCACCCGCTCGGCCACGGCACGGCGCACCTCCGCCACGAAGCCGCCGAGGTCGCGGCCCACCACGTTGGCCTGCACCACGACCAGCCGCTGGGCCCGTTCGCGGCTCACCTGCACCGGGCCCATCTCCAGCCGGATGTCGGCGAGCTGGGCCAGCGCGATGCGCGCCCCCGACGGGGTCGGGATGGTGATCGCGCCGATGGCCTCGGGGGAGCCCTTGAGGGCATGCGGGTACTGCACCGTCACGTCCACCGCGTAGCTGCCCTCGATGATCTGTGACACCGGCCGCCCGCCGATGGCGGTCTCCAGCGCCTCCTGCACCTCGCGCATCGGGATGCCGAAGCGGGCCATGGCGTCACGGTTCATCCGGACGTTGAGGTAGCCCTGCCCCTCCGTGGCCTCGACCTGGACCTGGCTGGCGCCGGGCACGCCGTGCACCGCGGCCGCGACCAGCTCGGCCACGCGGCGGTTCTCGGCGGGGTCGTCGCCGAAGACCTTCACTGCGAGGTCGGCCCGCACGCCGCTGATCAGCTCGTCGAGGCGCATGGCCACCGGCTGGGTGAAACCGAACGCGAGGCCGGCCACGCGCTGGCCGAGGCGTTCCTCCATCTCGGCCTCAAGGGCGGGCTTGGTCAGGCCGGGGCGCCACTCGGCGCGGGGCCGCAGCATGACGAAGACGTCGGCCTGGTTGATCCCCATCGGGTCGCTGCCGATGTCGGGACGGCCCACCCGGCTCACCACGGTGGTGACCTCGGGGAACTCGCGCAGGGCGCGCTCCATCTCCGCCTGCATCGCCACCGAGGTGGTGAGCGAGACGCTGGGATCCCGCACCGCCTGGATGAGGATGGAGCCCTCGTCCAGCTCGGGGAGGAACTCGGTGCCGAGGCGGGGCACCAGGCCGAGGCTCAGGACGAAGAGGCCGAGCGCCACGACCACGGTGCGCCAGGGACGGGCGAGGGTGGCGCGGAGCACCGGGGTGTAGCGGCGATCGAGCCAGGCCGAGAGTCCCAGCGCCGCCCGCGACTCCGGCGCGCCGCGCCGGAACACGACGGTGGCCGCCGCGGGCACGAAGACGAGTGCCAGCACCAGGCTGCCGAACAGCGCCATGGCCACGGTGAGGGCCATGGGCCGGAACATCCGCCCCTCCAGCCCCTCGAGCGTGAGGATGGGCAGGTAGACGAGGAGGATGATGAGGACGCCGAAGGCGATGGGGCGTCCGACGTCGCGGGCCAGCTCGGTGAGCCGGGCCAGGAAGCCGGCGGGTTCGCGGGGGAAGCGCCCCGCCTCCTCGTCGGCGTGGAGCCGGCGCACGAACTGCTCGATCATGACGACCGCGCCGTCCACGATCATGCCGAAGTCGATCGCGCCGAGGCTCATGAGGTTGGCGGAGAGGCCGAGCCAGCGCATCCCGAGCACGGCGACGAGCAGCGACAGCGGGATCGTGGCGGCCACCACCAGGGCGGCGCGGAGGTTGCCGAGGAAGAGCAGCAGGATCGCCACCACCAGGAAGCCGCCCACCAGCAGGTTGTTGCGGACGGTGTGCAAGGTGCCCTCGACCAGGTCGGTCTGGTCGTAGTAGGGCACCACGCGCACGCCAGCGGGGAGCGCGGCGTTGACCTCCGCCACCCGGGCGCGGACGCGGCGCACCACCTCCCGGCTGTTCTCGCCCCGGAGCATCATCACGATGCCGGTCACCACCTCGCCCCGCCCGTCGCGGGAGACGGCGCCCTGCCGCACCTCGGCCCCGAAGGTCACCTCCGCCACGTCGCCGAGCAGCACCGGGACGCCGCGGGGGTTGGAGCGGATCACGGTGTGCCGCAGGTCCTCGAGCCCGGTGGCCTGCCCCAGGCCGCGCAGGATGTACTGCTCGTCGCGGTGCTCCAGGTAGCCGCCCGCCGCGACGCTGTTGTTGGCCTGCACCGTCTCGACCACGTCGTGCAGGGTGAGGCCGTAGCTCACCAGCCGCTCCGGCTGCACCACCACCTGCACCTGGCGCACCAGCCCGCCGAAGGTGTTGATCTCGGTGACGCCGGGCACGGTGCGGAGCTGGGGCCGCACGATGCGGTCGTGCAGGGTGCGCAGCCGGGTCTGGTCCAGCCCGCCCCCCTCCAGGGTGTAGAGGTAGATCTCGCTGGTGGCGCCGGCGAGCGGGCCGAGGGCGGCCTCGGCGCCGGGGGGCAGCGCCTCCCGGACGCCCTGCAGCCGCTCCGAGACAAGGGTCCGGGCAAAGTACAGGTCGACGCCGTCCTCGAAGACGATGGTGATCCCGGCGAAGGCGTACTTGCTCACCGAGCGCACCTGGGCCACCCGCGGCAGCCCGTTCATCGCCACCTCGATGGGAAAGGCGATGAGCCGCTCGATCTCCAGCGGCGACAGCCCCGGGGCATCCACCAGCACCTGCACCTGGACGTCGGTCAGGTCGGGGAAGGCGTCCACCCGCAGCCGCTGCACCGCCCACGCGCCGGCCCCCACCAGCAGCAGGGCGCCGAGCAGCACCCCGCCGGCGTGGCGGATGGCCCAGCCGATCAGCCGTTCGATCATGGGCCTATTCCTCCGCGAAGCCGGCCTTGGCCAGCTCCGACTTGAGGGTGAAGGCTCCCTCGACCACGACCCGTTCCCCCGGCTGGATCCCGCCGTGCACGACCACCTGCGTCACCCCCACGCCGCCGAAGCGGGCGTCGTTGGCGGCGAGCTCCACGGCACGGCGCTCGTAGTTCCAGGGGGCGGTCTCGATGAAGACGTAGCGCTGGTCCACGTCGCTCACCACCGCGGCGGCGGGGATGACCAGCGGCGCCGCGGCCAGGGTGGCGCGGGAGACCCGCCCGCCCTGCACCTGGAGCTGCACCCGGGCGAACATCCCCGGCCGCAGCGCGCGGCCCGGGTTGGCCACGTGCACCAGCGCCTCGATGGTGCGGGTGGTGGGGTCGAGCTCGTCCTTGATCCGTTCCACCCGGCCCTCGAGGCGCAGGTCGGGGTAGGCCTCGAGGCGCACCACGGCGCGCTGCCCCACGTGCAGGTCGGGGAGGAACCGCTCGGGGACGTCGGCCGCGACGTCGAGCTCGCGCAGGTCGATGAGCCGGAAGATCGGCGTGCCCGGCTCCACCGCGGCGCCCGCCAGCATCATCCCCTCCACCAGGCTCCCCTCGAAGGGGGCGGTCACCGGCAGCAGCGGGGCGGGCTCGCCCCCGGCCGCCAGGCGCTCCAGCTCGGAGGCCGGCGGCCCGAAGAGGAGCAGCCGGCTGCCGGCGGCGGCGGCGAGGGCGCGCGCGCCAGCGGAGTCAGGGGTGGCCGCGAGCAGCGCGGCGCGGCGGCTGGCCTGCCGGTAGTCGTGCTGGGCGGTGAGGTAGCCGGGGCTCATCACCCACGCGACGGCCTGGCCGGCGCTCACCCGGTCGCCGGCGACGGCGGTGAGCCGCTCCAGCCGCCCCGCGGCGCGGGCCGAGATGAACGCGGTGCGCGAGGGATCCGCCTCGACCTGGCCGGGCGCCTCGAGCAGGACGCCCTCCGCCGCGCCGTCGGCCCGGCGCACGATCGCGGTCGGGAGGCCCGCCGGGGGGGCGGCCGCCTCGGTGAGTACCACGGGGGTGAGGGCCTCCTCGCCCGCTACCACCGCGGCGGTGTCC
>JBGAOL010000270.1:0-5846 GCA_044221825.1 Gemmatimonadales bacterium | reverse complement strand
GGTCCGAGGGCTACTTTGCCTTCGAGGACGGCAAGCGCGGCGACTGGCCCACGGAGGCCGAGACCCGGATCCCGACGGGCGCGCTCCTGATGGAAGCCGCGCGGCGCACCGACGAGTGGTCCCGGATCGAGAAGATCATCCCGCACCTCGGCGTGGTCCCCAAGCTGGCCCCCGTGGTGGACACGGGGACGCCCCTGGACCTGCTGCCGGCCGAGTGGGAGCTCCTGGCGGTGGTCGACGGCCTCCGGACCGTGCGCGACCTCGCCAATGTGCTCGGCCGGCCCGAATTCGAGGTGGCGCGTACGCTCTTCGGGTTGGCCACGGCCGGGATTATTCTCCTCGAGGACCCGGCGCGCCGTGCCATGGAGGCGATCGGCTCGGCGGACCTGCCGATACTGCTGGGAGAGGTGGACCAGCTGCTCGGTGCCGGCGATCCGGAGGCCGCGGCGCAGGCGGCGGAGCAGGCCGTGTCGGGGCATCCCGACGAGCCCCTGGCGCACCTGGCGCATGGGCGGGCGCTGCTGGCGTCGGCTCGGCCGCTCGAGGCGTCGGAGGCGCTCTGGCAGGCGGTGCAGCTCGACGCCCAGTCGGCGCCGGCGCAGCGGCTGTTCGGGCTTTCGCTCGCGGCCACGGGGCGGTTCCGCGAGGCCGCGCAGGTGTGGGACCAGTGGCGGCGCCTGGCCGAGAAGCCGCCAGAGGAGGATGCGCAGGCCGCCGCGGTGGATCGGGTGCGGCAGGCCGCGCTCGCGCTCGACCTTGCGCTCAGGGGGTCCCGTGATTGAGGACATCCGCACGCTCAGCGCCCAGTACGCTGCCGACCCGGCGAGCCTCGTCTTCCTGCGGCTCGGCGAGGCGCTGCGGCAGCGCGGGCAGGTCGACGCGGCGCTCAAGGTGGCGCTGCAGGGGCTGGGCCGCTATCCGCACCTCCCCGATGCCCACGACCTCTACGCCCGCATCCTCACCGACCGCCACGATTACGCCACGGCGTTCGACGAGTGGGACACGGCGCTCCGCCACGCGCCGCACCACATCGGGGCGCACAAGGGAATCGGTTTCCTCTACTACCGGGCGGGCGAGCGGGAGCAGGCGCTGTACCACCTGCGCATCGCCGCGTCGCTCGATCCCGACGACCTGGGCCTGCGCCACGCCGTGGAACGGGTGGGGGGCGGTGCCGAGATCTGGGACATGCCCATGCCGGATGCGCCGCCCCCACGCGAGGCGAGCGTCACCCCGGCCGCCGCCGCCCCCCCCAGTGCCCCAAACCCGGCCGACCCGTTCGCGGGCATGGACGGCGGGCACGACCGCCTGCTGCTGGTGGACGCCGACGGCCTCCGCCTCGGTGGCGGACTGGCCGCGCCCGATGGCCGGAACGTGAGCGATGAGGCCGCGGCGCTCCTGGCCGCCACCACGCGGGAGGCGGCGCGTGCGGCGCGGCTGCTCGAGCTCGGCGGCTGGGCGCACCTCACGCTCGAGGGGGAGGCGCTGAGCGCCTGCCTGCTCACGCCGTCGCCCGAGACCAGCCTGCTCGCGGCCATGGACACGGCGCTGCCGGCGGGGCAGCTGACCTACTTCGCCGACCGCGCCGCCAAGGCGGCGCGTGCCTGGCTGGAGCGCGTCCAATGACCAGCCAGTTCCAGGCAATGCTCGACGGGCTGACCCGGCTGCGCGGCGTGCGGGGCGCGCTGGTGGTCTCGCTCGAGGACGGGCTGGTGGTGGCGGAATCGGTGATGGGCGGGCTCAAGGGCGGGGCGCTGGCGGCCATCGGCGCCACGCTGGCCGGGCGCGCCGTGGAGCTGTCGGGGCGGGGCGGCTTCGGGCGCCCGCGCTTCCTGCACCTGCAGGGCGATGACGGCGCCCTGCTCGTGGCGCCCGGGCACGACCTGGCGCTGGTGGCCCTGGCGGGCCGGGACGTGCCGATCGGCATGCTGCGCCTCGAGATGCTCCGCACCGCGGAGCGCCTGGGCTGATGCGCGCCGTCGAGCCGTGGGTCGTCGCGCCCCTGCGCGCCTTCGTGGCGGAGAGTTCCGCCCGGCTGGCGCTGCTCATGACGTCGTCGGGCCAGGTGGTGGCGCAGCACGGCTTCGTGGGCGCGCTGGACCTGATGTCGGTGGCGGCGCTCGGCGCCGGCATCGTGGCGTCGAGCTCGGAGCTGGCGATCACGGTGGGGTGGGAGCCGTTCCGGGTGGTGGCGCACCAGGGGAAGGAGCAGGCGCACTTCCTGGCCTGGTTCGACACCCCGCGCGGGCGGTGGATCGCCCTGGTGGTGTTCGGGAGCGAGACCAAGCTGGGGCTGGTGCGGGTGTTCTTCGAGCAGCTGGTGGAGGACCTGGCGGCCGCCGCGCCGCCGGAGGAGGAGCCGCGCCGCGAGGTGCTGGCCGCCGACTTCGAACGCGAACTCAACGCGAGCCTGCGGGCCCTCTTCGGACGGTAACATGTCCCTCGTCAACTTCACGACCCGCGAGATCACCTGCAAGATCGTCTACTACGGCCCCGGCCGCAGTGGCAAGACGACCAACCTGCAGTACATCTACGGCCGCGTCCCCGAGGCCCGGCGCGGCCGCATGGTGAGCCTCGCCACCCAGACCGACCGCACCCTCTTCTTCGACTTCCTGCCCATCGACCTGGGCGTCATCAGCGGCTTCACCACCCGCTTCCAGCTCTACACCGTGCCGGGCCAGGTGTACTACAACGCCACCCGGAAGCTCGTCCTCCAGGGCGCCGACGGCGTGGTCTTCGTGGCGGACAGCCAGGCCCGGCGGCTCGAGGACAACCTCGAGAGCCTGCAGAACCTCCAGGCCAACCTGCTGGGGCAGGGCGTGGACGTGCGCAACTTCCCGGTGGTGCTCCAGTACAACAAGCAGGACCTGCCGGCGGACCTGATCCTCACGCACGCCGACCTCGACGACGCCCTCAACTTCCGCAACTACCGCTCCTTCCCGGGCGACGCGCTGCGGGGCGCCGGGGTCTTCGAGACGCTCAAGGGCATCTCCGAGCTGGTCCTCAAGCGGCTGGCGGCCGGGGGGGCTGGAGCGGCCTGATGACCCGGCTCAACCCGCGGTATCGCTTCGAGAACTACGTCGTCGGTTCGGCCAACCGGCTCGCCGTCACCGCGGCGCGTGCGGTGGCAGAGTCGCCGGGCATGGTGTACAACCCGCTGTTCGTCTACGGCGGCTCCGGGCTCGGCAAGACCCACCTGCTCATGGCCATCGGCCACCTGGCGCAGGAGATCAACCCCCAGCTCACCGTGGAGTACCTCACCCTCGACGAGTTCGTCGAGGCCTTCCACACCGCCATCGCCGCCGGCCAGGGCGAGGCCTACCGCCGCCGCTACGCCGAGACGGGCCTCCTGCTCGTGGACGATGTCCAGTTCCTCACCCACCGGCGGGAGATGCAGGCGGAGCTGCTCCGGCTCACCAACGCCGTGCTCTCCTCGGGCCAGCAGATCATCCTCTCGAGCGACCGGCCGCCCAACGAGATCGAGGCGCTCGACGAGCGGCTCATCCAGCGCTTCGCCGGCGGCCTCGTCATCGACATCGCCGGGCCCGATTACGAGACCCGCATCGCCATCCTCCGGCGCCAGGCGGAGGAGCGGAAGGCCACCTTCGGGCCCGAGGTCATCGACACCGTGGCGCAGCTCGGGCTCCGGAGCATCCGCGAGCTGATCGGCGCCTTCAACCGCCTCATCGCCTTCCAGGCGGTGCACCCGACGCCGCTCACCTCCACCGAGGCGCGCGAACTGCTGTCGCGCACCCTTCCCGCCACCGTGCGCGCGATGCCGGCACCGGCCGCGTCGCCGGCGGAACCCGCGCTCGCCGCGGCCACGCCGGGGGGCGCCACGGCCACCGTCGAGGCGCCACCGGTTGACTCCACGCCGGAGGCGGCGCCCCTCTTCGAGTTGGGCGCCGGCATGAGCGACGAGTTCGGTGCCTTCCTGAGCGAGATCTCCTCCGCCGTGGCCCGCCAGGTGGAGGCGTGGCGCGGCCGGGTGGCCGAGGCGGTGGTGCGCTGGGACGGGGAGGGATACCGCACCGACCGGCTGCAGCGCCTGCTGCAGGGCGAGGCGCCGCTGGACCCCGACCTGGTGCTCCGCCTCTACGAGGAGGACATCGCCCGGCTCGAGGCGCTCGGCAAGGAGATGCTCGAGCTCGACGCCGCCCTGGCGGCCCATCCGGCCCTGCACGATCCCGACCGCCTCGCCGAGGCCGAGGCCGAGGTGGCGCGCGCGCGCGAGGGGTTGGCTCCGCCGCCGGGGCCGGCGCCGATCTGGAGCCTCGAGGACTTCGCGGAGTCGGCGTCCAATCGCTACGCCGTCCGCGCGGCCCGCTCGGTGGTGGACGACCCTGGCAGCCACTACAACCCGCTCGTCATCGTCGGCGCCAGCGGCTCGGGGAAGTCGCACCTCCTGCATGGCATCGGCAACGCGCTCGGCAAGCGCGCCGGGCTGGTGGTGGCGTGCTTGCGTGCCGAGGATTTCGTCGAGGACCTGATCAAGGCCATCGACCGGGACCGGGTGGCCTGGTGGCGCGCGCGCTACCGCCGCATCGGCGCGTTCCTCCTCGACGACGTCCACCTCCTGGCCGGCAAGGAGCGGACCCAGGAGGAGATCTTCTGGCTCTACAACCTGCTGGCCGAGGGCGGGCAGCAGATGGTGTTCACCAGCACCACGCCGCCCGAGTCGCTCGAGGGCATCGAGCCCCGGCTGCGCACGCGCCTCGAGGCCGGCCTGGTGGTGGAACTGCCGCCGCCCGACCGCGAGGTGCGCGAGGTCATCGCGGCCCGCCTGCTGCGCGAAAAGGGTGTGGACGGGGACCCGGACCTGGCCGCCTACCTGGCCTCGCGCTCGACCGAGTCGGTGCGGGCGCTGCAGGGCATGGTGCACCGCGTCCTCGAGGCCGCCGACGCGGAGCGGGAGCGGCCGTCGGCCGGCTTTGCGCGCCAGGTGCTGGAGGGCGCGCCCGCCGCGCCCGCGCGGCGCACCACGGGGAACCGCACCAGCGGGCTGCTCTCGCCCACCGGCAGCCTCAGGAGCCGGGAGAAGATGATCTGGGACTGGCCCGATGCCGGGGACCGCCTCATCGAGGAGCTCCGGTAATGGCCATCAAGGGCAGCCTCAAGGAAGCGAGCCTCCCGGACGTCCTCCAGCTGCTGGCGCTGGGGAAGAAGACCGGCTGCCTCGCCGTGGCCGACCGGCAGAACTTCGGCTACATCTTCTTCGAGGAGGGGCGCATCACCTATGCGTCCATCGTCAACCGGCGCGACCGGATCGGCGACCTCCTCCGCAAGAACCAGCTCGTCACCACCGAGCAGCTGGACACCGCCATCCGCCTGCAGGAGTCCCACCGCGAGCGGCGCCTGGGCGACATCCTCATCGAGACGGGCGCCGTGAAGCGCGAGGAGCTGGAGCGGCTGCTGGCGCTCCAGATCGAGGAAGCGGTCTACCACCTGTTCACCTGGACCCAGGGCACCTTCAACTTCGAGGCGGGCGTCCGCCCCGAGGGGCAGGTGTTCACGGTGTCCATCAACCCGGAGTCGCTGCTGCTCGAGGGCGCGCGGCGGGTGGACGAGTGGAGCCAGATCGAGAAGAAGATCCCGAGCTTCGACCTGGTCTTCGCCACCGACGCGTCGCACCCGCCCACCGAGGAAGTGGCGCTCTCGCCGGCGCAGGCGCGCCTGCTTCAGCTCCTCGACGGCACGCGCGACGTGCGGCAGGTCTTCGACGAGTGCTCGCTGATCGAGTTCGAGGCGGCGCAGGCGCTCTATGGCCTCATCACGGCGGGGTACGTCCGCCGCGTCGGCACGTCGGCGCGCGCGGAGGCGCCGCGGGCCAACGACCTCCGGGTGCAGGA
>JBGAOL010000269.1:0-5698 GCA_044221825.1 Gemmatimonadales bacterium | reverse complement strand
TCCACCTTGCGAAGGCCCAGGTCTTCCCACGACGCATGGGAAGCGGCCGCGGGCCTGGCCACGGGTGATGGTGAAGTGGAAGCGGGCGGAGTGCAGGGTGCCGCCGCTGATGGTCATGCCGTCGGCGGGGCGGAGGTGTCGGTTGAAGGTGGTGATGGTGCCGGTTTCGCCGGTGACGGTGGCGTTGAGCGGGCCGGGGCGCATCGGGACCTGGATGCGGACGGAGAGCGGCTCGCCGTAGAGCAGGGCCGCGGCCTCGAGGGTCATCGGCGTGGCGGCGGCGGCGGGCTCGTTGGTGGCATTGAGGACGCGAGCCCGCACCGCCGGTGACACCCGCCCCGCCTGGTGGGCGTCGGCGGCAGGAGGCTCGGCGTAGCGGATGCGACCCCGCTCGAGGTGCACGGAATCGGCGCCAGGATCCAGTCGAGGCCGGCGGGCGGGAGGGGCGAGGGATGCGCCGCGTGGCGTGCCCTCCACGCGGCGATCCGCCAGCACGTCCCGGGTTCGTCGCACCAGCGCCGCCGGCCAGGGCGGCGGCGGCGCACCGCGTCCGGGAGGCCCATCACGGTGATCCCGGTGGCCACGGCGCGCACCCGGGTGCTCGGGCGGGCGCATGGCGGAAGGTGGAGTCCCGGTCCGGGCAGCCAGGCCAGGGCACACGGTCAGCGTGCGCCGCGCCTGGGAACGGTGCACCACCTGGTACGTGCGGTGGAGCCCCCCGGCCACGGCGGCGGCGGTGCGGGCGCGGGTGATGGTGAGCAGGGTGTCGTCGGCGTTCACCTCGAGCGTCAGGCTGTCGCCCACGAGGCTGTCGGCGGCGGCGGGGCCGGCGTGGAGCACGTGCGCCACGCGGAGGTGGGCGCGCTCGAAGACCCGCTGGTGCTGGGAATCCACCGAGACGCCGCGCAGGCGGACGTCGATGCCGGCGATGCTGTCGGTGATGCGATCGCCGCCCGCGACGCGCCGGAGCGCGACGGTGCCGTCGCTCACCCGGAGCTCCTCGACGCGGGAGCCGTGCATGTCCCCGGGCAGCCAGCTGCGCACGGTGTAGAAGAGGAGCGAGTCGGGGGCCGGCAGGTCGGCGAGGGTGTCGGTGGGGGCGGGGGCGCCGGCGGTGTCCGGGGTGAGGCGCACGTCGTCGAGGAGCACCACGGGGCGGGTGATGCTGGCGCCGCTCAGGCGGAAGTCGCGGCCGCGGACGATGTCCCACACCACGACGCCCGTCAGTTCCACTCGTGGGCTCCGCGCTTCCAGGCGGCGCAGGTGGCCGCGCTCGGCGCGCTCGTAGCGGACCCGGATCCCCTCCAGCACCAGGGCGCGGCGCAGCAGGTGGAGGTTGGCGCGGGGCACGGCGATGTCGAGCGTGCCGTCCTCGGCCGAGCGGACGAGCTCGAGGGTGCGGGCACGGAGGTAGGCGTTGACGGGCTTGCGGAGCGCCAGCTCGAGGAGCCGGTCCACCACGAGCCCGCCAGCCAGCGCAAGCGTCACGAGGAGCGCGAGGAGGCCGAGCCAGAGGTGGCGAGGGCGAGGCATGCCCGGGAGACGGCGGGGGGCGGGGGGCGGGGCACGAGGGAGACGGGCGGATCCCTCCGAGGGGGTAGGGGCGGGCCATTGCCCGCCCTCCTGTTACCCCCACCAAAAAACCGTGCGGTTCCGTGATCCTGGATTCTTCTCGATGACTCTGGTCCGGGTGGGGTTGAGGAGGGCCGGCCGTGGCCGGCCCCTACCAGCTCAGTCCGCGGGCGCCAGGCGGGAGTAGCGGCGGTTGGAACGGGGGAAATCCACGCCCATGGCGACGCCAAAGAGCAGGGCCATGCCGAGTGCGGCGAGGAGGAGGCCCGGCCAGGGTGGCGTGAAGCCGGCGGAGGCGGTGCGAGGTGGCAGGAGCGTGACCGCCATGCCGAGCAGGAGGCTGGCGAGGGCCAGCCACTGGTAGAGGTGGAGTCCGGCGAGCACCGGCGTCTGCGGCTCGGCGCGATAGCTCTCCTCCACGAAGCGCGCGAGGCTGCCCAGCATGAAGTAGCTCCCAACGACCAGGACATCCGGCGCCCCGAGCACGCGGAGGCGAAGCAGGATCGCGGCGATCACCAGGTTGCCGGCAATGGAGTAGAGCGGCGTGGGGTGGATCGGGATGCCGGCCAGGTGGGCATGCTGGGTGACGCGCGAGCGGCGGTGGGTGTAGCGGATGCCCACGTGCGCGGGCGCCGGCCCGCCGTGGCAGCAGCCCTGCACCAGGCAGCGGAGCCGGCCCAGGACCTGGATGAGCGGGGCCGCGAGGCAGAAGGCGGCGGTGATGGCGAGGAGCGGGGCCCCGGCCAGGCTGGCGGTGAGCGCGCCGAGGACGGCGCCGAGCATCCCGCCGTACCAGCCGAAGGGGCGGAGCAGGCGCGAGGAGCCCTCGAGATACTGCGCCCAGAGTCCGGCGCCCACCAGGATGCAGGCGCCGATCCAGCAGATGGCCCCGAACTGGGCGCGGCCGGCGGCCATCCCGGCCACGAGGAGGCCGAGCCCCGCAGCGAGCGCCGGCCAGATGGCGTAGCTCAACAGGCGCACTGGCCCGGCGCGCCATTCGTGCCAGGAGTTGGCCAGTTGCTCGGTGCGGTGGCGGATCACGGCCCAGGTGGCGTTGAGGTCGCGGAGCAGGAGGAAGAGGAGCACCGCCCCCGCGATGTCCACCAGGCTGTGGGCGGCTGTTGTGAGGCAGCTGAGGGCGATCAGTATCCCCCAGACCCAGGCGGCTGCAGCCCACCGCGTATGGCCTCGGACCCGCGCCGCGTCCGCGATGGCCTGCGCCGCGAGGAGGGCCCAGAGCACGTGGAAGGCGGGGAACACCGCCACGCCACGCGAGGTGCGCTGCTCGAAGGCGAGGAACTCGCCCACCGGGTGCGCGGGGATGAAGGCGCGATTGTCCGCCACCACGGGAATGGTGAGCCAGCAGAGCGTCACCACGACGATGGCGAGGAGCCCGCGGACGGCGAAGCGCCGCAGGTCGCGCTGGGTGGTGATGAGCAGGGGGGCGAGGGGGACGAAGGCATAGGCGCTGGCGTAGAGAAGCTCGGTCCACTGCCACACCGGCCACGTCCGCTCGAGGGGGAGCATGGTGCTCACGCCGTCCGGCGGGCGGCCGAGCGCCTGGACGGCGAGGTAGCAGAGGAGCCAGGGGAGCAGCACCCACGCGTACACCGCGGCGCGCTGCGGGGCCGTCGGCAGCTCCACGTCGCCGCGGGGGAGGGAGAGGAGCGGCGGGGAGAGGGCGTCGGGGCCGAAGCGGCGGGCCAGGTCGTGGCGCTCGTAGCCGAAGACGAGGGCCGCCGCGGCGAGTGCCGTCACCGGTGCCACGAGCCAGAGCCCCGACGCGGAGCCCGTGGCGATGGCCAGGCCCGTCACCGCCATGCCGAAGCCGAGGTAGATGGGATTCCGGAGCCAGCGGAAGACCCCGCGTCGCACCAGTACGGGCGGCGGGAAGGCGTTCATCGGCAGGCCTCGGCCGTGGACCAGGAGGCCGGCCATTCCCGCGAGGAGGAGCAGGAGGCCGGCGGCGGCGAGGGCGAGGCCGGGGAGGGGCGCGTGCACCGGGGAGAGTGGGACGAGGTCCGCCGTGGCGCGGGCCCAGCCAGCCAGCGCGAGCGGCAGCAGCACCACGAACAGGATCGCGTAGAGCAGCTTGCCGGCCGCAACGCCTCGGCTCACCAGGCAACCTCCTCGTGGATGGCCCAGCCCTCGTCCACCGTGGTGCCGTCCCGCTCCAGCCGGCTCATGGCGAGGCGCTTCCGCTCCCGCATCTGCGCCACCGGGCCCACCACCCGGCGCAGCAGGCCGGGGATGGGGCGGGCGAGGTCCTGCAGCACGGCGCGGTCGCGGAGCGAGCGGGGCGGGCCGAACCGCAGGGCGAGGCCGTGGCCGAGGCCGGTGATGCCCTGGTCGTCGAGACGGGCGTCGGGATGGAGGGTGCCGTCGAGCCAGACCCAGCTCGCTGGCGCGCCGGCGCCGCTCCAGTCGATCCACACCAGCGTGTGCCGCACCGAGAGATATCGCCCCCAGTGCAGGGTGCGGAAGGGGAGGTCGTTGGGCGGCAGGGTGAGCACCAGGCGCTCGGCGTAGCCGCGCCCGGTGAGGCGCTGGTCACCCACGCGCACCACTGCGACGGCGCTCGGTATGAGGCAGTGCCAGTGGATGGAGCCCGCGGGGAGTGCCGCGAGCGGAGCCTCGATGGGGCGTGCCTCACGGAGCCAGCGACCCTCGAGGTCGAGGGGGCCGTTGCGCCAGGTGAGGATGTTGCCGTCGAGGGTGGGCTCGGCCACCTGGCGGAGGGTGGTGTGTTCCTCCGGCGCCTGGCCGGGGGACGCCAGGAGGAGCGAGCCGTAGCGCAGGCGCAGCGCGCCCCAGCGGAGCCCGGCCGCATAGCCCACCAGCGCCGTGCCGTCGTCGGTGACGAGGTCAAGGTACCACTTGGCCAGCTTGAACATGGGCGCACCCGGAGAGGCCCGCCGCCCGGGGGTTGGGCAATGGTCCCTGCTTCATGGTACAATCCCCGGGTCAAGCCGTCGTCATGCGTCCCGGTCATTCCCCGAATCCCCCCATGGCATGCGCATCGTCCTGCAGCGGGTCTCTAAGGCTTCCGTCACGATCGACGGCCGGGTGGCCGGCGCCATCGAGCGCGGCTTCTGCGTGCTGGTGGGGTTCACGCACCAGGACACCACGGTGCAGGTGGACTGGATGGCGGACAAGGTGGCGGGGCTCCGGCTGTTCACCGACGCCGAGGACAAGATGAACCTCGGGCTCGAGGAGGTGGGCGGGGGGCTGCTGGTGGTGTCGCAGTTCACGCTGTATGGGGATGCGCAGAAGGGGCGGCGACCGTCGTTCATCGACGCGGCGCGGCCCGAGGTGGCCATCCCGCTGTACGAGCGGTTCGTGGCGCAGCTCAAGGCCAAGCGGCTCCGGGTGGAGACCGGTGAGTTCGGCGCCATGATGCAGGTGGAGATCCACAACGACGGGCCGGTCACCCTCATCATCGACAAGTGACGCCATGCTGATCCTTGCCTCGGGCTCGCCGCGGCGGCGGGAGCTGCTCACCATGCTCGGCATCCCGTTCGAGGTGCGGCCGTCGCACATCCCGGAGGTGCGGGGGGCGGGGGAGACGCCGATCGGCTACGCGGAGCGGCTGGCGCGGGAGAAGGCGCTGAGCGTGCCGGGTGCGCACGTGCTCGGCGCGGACACCACGGTGCTGCTCGACGACCACCTGCTGGAGAAGCCCGTGGACGCGGATGACGCGCTCCGGATGCTGCGGCTGCTGCAGGGGCGCTCGCACGAGGTGATCACCTCGGTGGCGCTGGTGAGCGCCGGCGTGGTGCGGCAGGCCACGGACGTGACGGCGGTGACTTTCCGGCCCTGCGACGATGCGTTCCTCCGCGCGTACATCGCCACGGGCGAGCCGATGGACAAGGCGGGGGCGTACGGGATCCAGGGCTACGGGGCAGCGCTGGTGGACCGGATCGACGGGGACTTCTTCGGGGTGATGGGGCTGCCGGTGCGGCTGGTGCTGCGGCTGATGGAGGAGGCGGGGATCGCGTATCGGTTCGGCGGATGACGTCGCCGCGGTAGGGGCCGGCCATGGCCGGCCCTCCTCAAACTCGCCCGGACCAGCGTTTCCGAGAATTGCGCGGGCCCGCTAAGAAGAAATCAGCAATGGCGCGGGGAA
>JBGAOL010000268.1:0-5867 GCA_044221825.1 Gemmatimonadales bacterium | reverse complement strand
TGATGGACACCTACTCCATGCACAAGCGCCACACCGTGACCGCGGTGGTCACCGGGAAGCCCGTCGCGAGGGGCGGCTCGCTCGGCCGGCGCGAGGCCACGGGCCGCGGCTGCATGTTCGTCACCCGTGAGGCGCTGAAGAAGCTCGGCACGTCGGCCCAGGGCACGCGCGTGGCGGTGCAGGGCTTCGGCAACGTCGGCTCGATCGCCGCGGAGCTGATGGCCCGGCAGGGCATGACCATCGTGGCGGTGAGCGACAAGTCGGGCGGCATCTACAACCCGAAGGGGCTCGACCTGGCCGAGGTGCTCGCCCACGTGAAGGCCAACAAGTTCCTGCAGGGCTACAAGGGCGCCGACGCCATCACCAACGAGGAACTCCTCACCCTCGACTGCGACGTCCTCGTGCCGGCCGCGCTCGAGAACGTGATCACCGAGGAGAACGCCCCGCACATCAAGGCCCGGATCATCTGCGAGGGCGCCAACGGCCCCACCACCGCCGAGGCGGACAAGATCCTCAACGACAAGGGCATCTTCGTCATCCCCGACATCCTGGCCAATGCCGGCGGCGTCACCGTCAGCTACTTCGAGTGGGTGCAGGACCGGGGCGGCTATTTCTGGGACGAGGACACCGTCAACCAGCGCCTCGAGCGCATCATGGTGAACTCGTTCGAGGAAGTCACCGCCATGGCCGAGAAGCACAAGGTGGACAACCGCATCGGCGCCTACATGCTGTCCATCGACCGGGTGGCGGCGGTGCACCGCCTCCGCGGCATGTACGCCTGAGGCGGGCGGGCGCCGGCGTGCAGCTCTCGGTGCTCGCCGTCGGCAAGCTCCGCCCGGCGTATCGCGAGGCGGCGGATGAGTATCTCCGCCGCCTCGTGCGTTACCTGAAGGCCGACGAGCGCGAGGTGAAGGAGGCGGGGAAGGCGGGGAGCGATCTCGAGGCGCGCCGGCAGGAGGCGACCCGGCTGCTCGAGAAGCTCCCCGTCGGCGCGTACCTCGTGGCCCTGGACCGGACAGGGCAGGCCTGGAGCAGCGAGCAGCTGGCGGATCGCCTGGGCCGCTGGGAGCGCCTGGCCCGCCCCGTGGCGGTGGTGATCGGCGGCTCCACGGGCCTCGATGCCGCCATCCTGGACCGGGTGGACGAGCGCTGGAGCCTCGGACCCCTTACCCTTCCGCACGAACTGGCGCGCGTGGTGGCGCTGGAGCAGCTCTACCGGGCCTGCACCATCCGCCGCGGGGAGAAGTACCACAAGTAGGGCGGGGCGGGAACCGAATCGCCGCCCCGCGGCTTGGGAGGACGCAACCCGATGGCCGAGTGGTTCGAGGAGTGGTTCGGCGAGGAGTACCTGAACCTCTACCCGCACCGGAACGAGGTGGATGCCGGCCGGCTGGTGCGCCTGCTCGCGCAGGTGCTGCCCTGGCGCACCGGCTGGCGCGTGCTCGACGTGGCCTGCGGCGCCGGCCGGCACCTCGCCGCGCTGGAGCAGGCGGGGGCGAAGCCCTTCGGCTTCGACCTCTCGCGGGCGCTGCTCCGCCGGGCGCGGCAGGGGACCCGGCGTCCCCTCGTGCGGGCGGACATGCGGGCGCTGCCGTTCCGGGACGGCTCCATGGACCTGACGGTCAACCTCTTCACCAGCTTCGGCTACTTCGCCGAGGACGAGGAGCACACCGATGCGCTGGGCCAGATGCTGGCGACGGTGCGGCCCGGAGGCTGGTTCGTGATCGACTTCCTGAACGCCGAGCAGGTGCGGACGGCCCTGGTGCCGGAGGAATCCGTGGCGCTCGGCGACCAGCAGGTGCGGGTGCGCCGGGAACTCACGATCGACGGCCGCTTCGTCCGCAAGACCATCACCCTCGCCGATGGCCGCGCCTTCGAGGAGCGGGTGCGGCTCCTCGGCCCGCGCGATCTCGAGGCCATGCTGGAGGCCCACGGCGCCTGCATCGCACACCGCCTCGGCGACTACGACGGCGCCGCCCTCGGGGCCGGCCCGCGCACCATCCTCGCCGCGCAGGTCCCGGCGTGAACCTCCGCATCGTCACCACCCCGCTGGCCACTCCGCTCACCTGGCCCGCACCGCGGCCGGGCGGGCTGGCGCCCGCGCTCCGGGACGCCTTCGTCCCGGTGCCGGGGTCCGAGGCGGCGCTGGCCCGGCTGGCGCTGCCCGGCGCGCTGGCGGTCACCACCGGGCAGCAGCCCGGCCTCTTTGGGGGCCCACTCTACAGCCTGCACAAGGCCCTCTCGGCAGTGGTGCTGGCCCGGCAGCTGGAGGCCCGCTGGGCGCGGCCGGTGGTCCCGATCTTCTGGAGCGCCGGGGACGATCACGACTTCGCCGAGGCCAACCACGCCGCCTGGCTGACCGCCGAGGGCACCCTCACCACGGTCGTGCTGCGCGAACGCGCCCCGGATGCCGTGCTGACGCCGCTCTATCGCGAGCCGCTCGGCCCCGAGATCCTCCCGCTGCTCGACCGCCTCGCCGCCGAGGTCCCGACGGGCACCGAGGTGCTGGCGCAGTTGCGGCGCCATTATCGGCCCGAGGCCACCATGGGGGCGAGCTGTACCGGTTACCTGGCGGAGCTGCTGGCGCCGTTCGGCATGGTGGTGTTCGATGCCACGCGGCCGGCGGCCAAGCGGGCCCAGGCGCCGATCCTGCTCGAGGCGCTCCGTCAGGCCGGCGCGCTGGAGCAGCAGCTGGTGGCGCGGGCCGGCACGCTCCGCAGCGCGGACGCGGACCCGGGCGTCCTCGTGGGCGATGGCGCCACCCTCGTGATGATCGAGGGGGAACGCGGCCGGGATCGCCTGGTGCGCCACGGCGACGGGTTCCGCACCCGGCGAAGCGGCGAGGCGTTCTCGCTCGCCCAGCTCACCGACGTGGCGCAGGGCGATCCGCGACGCCTCTCGGCCAACGTCCTGCTTCGCCCGGTGGTGGAGAGCGCGCTGCTGCCCACCGTGGCGTATGTGGCGGGCCCCGGCGAACTCCGCTACCTCCCGCTGGCCGAGCCGCTCTATGCGCCGCTCGGGGTGCACCGGCAGCGGCCGCTGCCCCGCTGGTCGGGCGTCGTGGTGGAGCCCCGGGTCGACCGCACGCTCGGCAAGTTTGGCGCATCCCTCGCGGACCTGCTCGAGCCAGCGCCATACCTCGAGAATCGCGTCATCCGCGCCCAGATGCCGGCGGAGGCGCGTGAGGCGCTCGCCGGGCTGCAGGAGGCGGTGACGCGGGAGTACGGCCGACTCGGGGTGGTGGCCCGCCAGGTCGATCCCACGCTGGTCCGCACCCTCGAGAACCTGGCCCGTCAGGCCCAGGCGGGGGCCGGCAAGGCGGAGGCCCGCCTGGTGAAGCACCTGCGCCTCCGGGAGGAGGTCGAGACCGCCCAGATCGCGCGGGCGCGGGAAGGGGTGCTGCCCGGCGGGAAGCCGCAGGAGCGGCTCCTGAGCGTGGCCCCGTGGCTCGGCCGCCATGGCCCCGAGCTCCTCGACGAACTCCTCGCCGTCATCGACGACTGGTACCGCACCGGCCTTGAAGCGCTGCCCGTTTCCCCCTAGACTCGACGCATGGCATTCCTGGGCCTGGTCCTCCTCGTGGCACTCATGATCCCGATCATCGGGATCGTGCTCGATTCGCCAGTGGGCCGGGCCCTCGGCCGGCGGCTCGAGGGTCCGGTAGAGCAGGTGCCGGCGGGCCTCGCGGAGCTCACCAAGCGCGTCGAGGTCCTGGAGGCCGAACTCGAGGAGACCCAGCGCGCCGTCAAGGCCGTTGAGGAGGAGAACCAGTTCCTCCAACGCCTCCTCGAGGATCAGTCCGGCCGTTCGCTGCCGCCTCCCAAGACCCCATAGCCGCGGCCCGCCCCCGTCGTGGCCGAGGCCTCACCCGCGTCCCGCCGTCCCCCGCGCTCGCATGCCACGCTCGTGGCAGCGGGTATCCTGCTCAGCCGGCTCTTCGGGCTTGTCCGCCAGCGCGCCCTGGCGCACTTCCTGGGCCTTGGCGACGGCAGCGACGCCTTCAACGCCGCGTTCCGCATCCCCAACCTGCTGCAGAACCTCCTGGGCGAGGGCGTCCTCTCGGCGTCGTTCATCCCGGTGTATGCGCGCCTGCGCGCCGAGGGCAAGGATGCCGAGGCGGAGCGCGTGGCGGGCGCGGTGCTCGGGCTCGTCACGCTGCTGACCGCCCTCATTGTCCTGGCCGGTGTGGCCCTGGCAGCCCCGCTCACCGACGTCATCGCTCCGGGCTGGAGCGGGCCCAAGCGCGACCTCACGGTGGCGCTGGTCCGGCTGCTCTTCCCGGGCGCTGGACTCTTCGTGGCCTCGGCGTGGTGCCTCGGGGTGCTCAACAGCCACCGGCGGTTCTTGCTCTCTTACGCCGCGCCGGTGCTCTGGAACCTGGCGATCATCGTGAGCTTGTGGCTCGCGGCGGCCGGCCGCACCGAGGCCGGCGTGGCCACGGTGGCGGCCATCGGCTCGGTAATTGGGGCTGCCTTCCAGTTCCTCGTGCAGGTTCCCACCGTCCTCCGGCTGGTCCCGCACCTCCGTCCCAGTCTCGACACTGGGAACGGATCAGTCCGCGTCGTCCTGAGCAACTTCGTTCCGGTGTTCATCGGGCGAGGGGTGGTTCAGCTCAGCGCCTTCGTGGACACCATCATTGCCAGCCTCCTCGGCACCGGTGCGGTGGCCGGCCTCAACACGGCGCAGGTGCTCTACACGCTGCCGGTGAGCCTGTTCGGGATGTCGGTCTCGGCCGCGGAGCTGCCGGCCATGTCGAGTGCCACCGGCAGCGAGGCGGAGGTGGCCGCGGCGCTGCGGACGCGGCTCGACGCCGGGCTGCGACGGATCGCCTACTTCGTGGTGCCGTCGGCCGCCGCGTTCCTCGGTTTCGGCGCGGTGCTCGCGGCCGCGCTCTTCCAGACCGGCCGCTTCTCGGCGGACGACAGCCGCTATGTCTGGGCCATCCTCGCCGGCAGCGCCGTCGGCCTGCTCGCCGCCACCATGGGCCGGCTCTACAGCTCCGCCTACTATGCCCTCCGTGACACGCGCACCCCGCTCCGTTTCGCCGTGATCCGCGTGCTGCTCACCACGGTGCTTGGCTACCTCGCGGCCGTGCCGCTGCCGCCGCTGCTGGGCCTGGAGCTTCGCTGGGGTGCCGCCGGCCTCACGGCCACGGCCGGCATTGCGGGGTGGATCGAGTTCTACCTGCTGCAGCGCGGGCTCACGGCGCGCATCGGCCCCACCGGGCTCCGGGGCGGGGAAGTGGCGCGCCTCTGGGCGCCGGCGCTGGCGGGTGCGCTCGCCGGGTACGCCATCCAGGCGCTGCTCCCCACCGCGCATCCGGTCCTGCGAGCCATCGCGGTGGTCATCCCGTTCGCCGCCATCTACCTCGGGGGGACCCTCCTCCTCGGCGTGCCCGAGGCCCGGGCGCTCGTGGCCCGCCTCCGCCGCTGACGGCGCGCGCCCCGCTATCTTTGCCGCGATGGCCGAGATTCCCGATGCGCTGCAGCGCAAGCTCGACACGCTCCCGGATGCCCCCGGCGTCTACCTCTGGAAGGATGCCGAGGGGAACGTGCTGTACGTGGGGAAGGCCAAGCGCCTCAAGCCCCGGGTGCGGAGCTATTTCCTGGACGACCACGCGGCCAGTCCCCGGCACCAGTTCCTGCTGCGCCAGATCGCCGACGTCGAGACCATCGTGGTGCAGAACGAGGCGCAGTCGCTGCTCCTCGAGAACAACCTCATCAAGGAATACCTCCCCCGCTTCAACGTCCGCCTCAAGGACGACAAGAGCTATCCGTCCATCGCCGTCACCATGGCCGAGCCGTTCCCGCGGGTGCTCGTCACCCGGCGGCGCGACATCCCCGGGGCCCGCTACTTTGGCCCGTACA
>JBGAOL010000267.1:0-6070 GCA_044221825.1 Gemmatimonadales bacterium | reverse complement strand
TGGCGCGGCTACTCCTCGCGGTACGCGTTGTGGATGGTGTCGATCAGCGACCAGAGCATCTCGATCTTGAACGTGAGCGCCTCGAAGGCCTGCCGCTGCGTGTCCACGGTAGTGCAGTGCTGCCGGACGATGCGGAGCCCGTGCTGCACGTCCCGCGGCGCCTGCACCAGCCGGCTCCGGAAGTAGGCCAGGCCTTCCTCGGGGATCCACGGGTAGTGCTTGGGGAAGGACTCGATGCGCTGCGCGTGGATCTTCGGCGCAAAGAGCTCCGTGAGGCTCGACGCGCAGGCCTGCACCCATGGCTTCGCCTTGCAGAACCAGACGTAGGATTCGCAGATGGTGCGGACCGTCGGCAGCACGTGGCGCTCGTCTTCCATTTCCTCCCGCGGCACGCCCAGGGCGATGCCGAGCCGGATCCAGAGCTCGATGCCGCCCTCGCCGGGCCGGGTGCCGTCATGGTCCACGATGCGCTGGAGCCACTCGCGGCGGACCTCGGGGTCGGGGCAGTTGGAGAGGATGGCGCCGTCCTTCCGCGGCACCACCCGCTGGTAGGCCAGGCGGTTGGCCACCCAGCCCTGGAACTGGCGCCGAGTCAGGCGGCCCTCGTACATGAGCCGGTGGAAGGGGTGCTCCACGTAATAGGAGCTGTGGAAGCCGCGGAGCGCCGCCTCGAGCTCGTCCGGCGGGAGCGGCCGGGTGAGCGCCGGGATGGGCGGCTTGGGCGGGGTCGCCAGCGGGGAGGCGGCGAGGGACGCGGTCATCGGGGCGGCGCTCCGGGCGGGGTCAGGGCCAGCGCGCGAGCATCTGCTGCAGCTCGTCGCGGTGATGGGTCTCGTCGGCGATGATGTCGTCGAGGTGCACGCTCAGGCCGTACTCCCCCGCCTCGTCCGCCTGCTTGCGGCGGCGGATGTAGCGGTCGAGGGTCTCCACCTCCGCCTTGAGTGCGGTCTGCAGCATCTCCTTGGCGTCCCGCGTCACCTTCACCGGGGCAGGCGTGGTGGCCGGCTCCGCCCCGAGGGAGGCGAGCTTGTCGGCGAGGATCTGCGCGTGGGTCAGCTCCTCGGGAATCTCGGCCGCAAAGAATGCGCGGAGCTCCTGGCGGTACGGGCCCTGCACCAGGCTGGCGTAGAGCCGGTACATGATCACCGCCTGGAACTCGCCGCGGAGGTCCTCGTTCAAGCCATCAATCAGCGCCTGCCTGGCCGCATCACTCATTGCAATGTCTCCTGGGTTAGAGCTCGAAATGCATGCCATCGTGGCCCACCGTGATCCCGGCCGCGTCCACCTGCCGGCGCTCGGGAGAGTCCTCGAGCAGGATGGGGTTGGAGTTGTTGATGTGGGTATACACACGGACGGGGCCCGCCAGCTTCGCCAGCTGCTCCAGGCTGCCGCCCGGCCCGGAAATCGGCAGGTGGTCCATCTGCCGGGCCGTGCGCTCGGAGAGGCCGAGGCGGATCATCTCGTCGTTGGCCCAGAAGGTCCCGTCGAAGCAGACGAGGCCCGCGTGCCCGAGGCTGGCCAGCAGGGCCTCGGTCAGCTCCCCGCAGCCGGGGACGAACGCCACGCTGCCGCCGGTGGCGCGGTCGGTGAGCCAGAGGCCCACGGTGTGGCCGGCCAGGGAGCGGCGCGCAAAGCGGGGCGGATCGCCGGCCACGGCAAAGGCGCTGACGGTGAGGCCGGAGTCGGCGCCGTCGTNGCCCGGAAATCGGCAGGTGGTCCATCTGCCGGGCGGTGCGCTCGGAGAGGCCGAGGCGGATCATCTCGTCGTTGGCCCAGAAGGTCCCGTCGAAGCAGACCAGGCCGGCATGGGCCAGGCACGCGAGGAGGGCGTCGGTGAGTTCGCCGCAGCCGGGGACGAACGCCACGCTGCCGCCGGTGGCGCGGTCGGCAATCCACAGCCCCACGGTGTGGCCGGCCAGGGCGCGGCGCGCAAAGCGGGGCGGGTCGCCGGCCACGGCGAAAGCGCTGACGGTGAGGCCGGAGTCGGCGCCGTCGCGGTAGCGGAGCGGGACGGACACGCCGAGGGGGAGCGGGAAGACGGCCACCCCGGCGAAGGCCTGCGTCACCGGCAGCACGCGGCTGTCCTCGGTGAGCACGGCGAGGGCGGCGTCGGTGGCGTAGAGCTGGAGCTGGCGGGCCTCGCGCAGCAAGGTGATGCCGAGGGTGTGGTCCAGCTCGGCGTCGGTGAGCACGATTCCCTCGATGGGCACGTGGCGCATGCCGGCGGGCGCGTCGCCGTCGAGGCGCGTCACCTGCTCCCGCACGTCGGGTGAGGCATTGAGCAGGAACCAGCGGCGCCCGTCGGCGGAGACCGCGGCCGAGGACTGGGTGCGCGGGTGCGCGCGGGCCGGGTCGGTGCGGGCCACGCGGCAGGCGGGGCACCAGCAGTTCCACTGGGGGAAGCCGCCGCCGGCGGCGGTGCCAAGGAGGATCAGGTGCATGGCGCAGAGGTACCGGGCCTGCAATTGGCTATGGGTTCTTGCTTCTCTGTCGGCTCCCAGAGGGTGGCGACGTAGGCGGTCACTTCCATCGTCACCGCAACGATCTCGGCTTCGGGCTTGGTCTCATTGGCATGGCACCTCCACGGATTATAGACGGGACGCTGCGGTTGCCGGGACTGAGGGGCGTCCCGACGACGCTTCCTGTAATGCACGGGCCATGCCCGCGGGCCGCGATCGGGAAGAATTGCGCAAGCAGTTGTGAAGGCGGGAGTTGCGGGAGTGGCGGTTTTCGGGCGCGGTGGGGGTGGGTGGGTGAGGGGAGCCAACGCTGGGGGATATCACCCACCCAGCCCGTGCTTCTTCATCCGGTAGCGCAGGGTGTCGCGGCTGATGCCGAGGCGCTGGGCAGCGCGGGTCTGGTTCCCGCCGGTCTCCCGGAGCGCCTGCTCCAGCAGCGAGCGCTCCACGGCCTCGAGGGTGGGCCGCTCGCCTGTCGGCTCCACGGGGAGGCGGCGCTCGCCGGTGTCGCCCAGGCTCACGGCCATCTCGCCGGTGCGGACCAGGGGCTCGAATGCGCCGCTCGGGCGGTGGCCGGCGTCGGGGAGGCCGAGCTCGGCGGGGGTCACCTCGCCGCCCCGGGCCCAGAGCACGGCGCGTTCCATGACGTGGGACAGCTCGCGCACGTTGCCGGGCCAGGCGTAGGCCAGGAGCTGGGTGCGGCTCTCGGGATGGAGCCGGCGGACGTCGCGGCCGTACTTGGCGGCGAAGCGCTGCAGGTAGTGCTCGGCCAGGAGCAGGACGTCGTCGCCGCGCTCGCGGAGCGGCGGCAGGCGGAGCAGGATGACGGCCAGGCGGAAGTAGAGGTCGCGGCGGAAGCGGTCGCGGGCGCTTTCCTGCTCCAGGTCCTTGTTGGTGGCGGCGAGGATGCGGACGTCGATCTTCCGGTCGCGGACGCCGCCGACGCGCCGCACCACCCGCTCCTCGATGGCCTTGAGGAGCTTGCCCTGCAGCGCCAGCTCCACGTCGCCGATCTCGTCGAGGAAGATGAAGCCGCCCTCGGCCGCCTCGAAGAGGCCGAGCTTGGATTCCTTGGCGTCGGTGAAGGCGCCGCGCTCGTAGCCGAAGAGCTCGGCCTCCATGAGGCTGGCGGGGAGCGCGGTGCAGTTGACGTCGATGAAGGGCTGGTCCCCCCGGGCGCCCGAGGTGTGGATGGTGCGCGCGATGAGCCCCTTGCCGGTGCCGGTCTCGCCGGTGATGAGGACGGGGGGCGTCTCGTCGAGGGCGGCGATGTGGCGGGCGCGCTCCAGCACCGCCTGCATGGCCGGCGAGCGGCCGATGAGGTCGGCGAAGGGCAGGTCGCGCACGGCGCGGGTGCGGTAGTAGGAGAGTTCCTGCTCCTTCGCTCCCGCCTGGCGGGCGCGGTCCACCATCAGCTTCAGCTCCTCGAGGTCGAGCGGCTTCTTGAGGTAGTCGAAGGCGCCGAGCTTCATGGCCTCGACGGCGCCCTCGATGGTGCCGTGCGCCGTCATCACCACGGTGGCGATGCCCGGGTCGAACTCCCGCACCTTCCGGAGCAGGTCGATACCCGTCATGCCCGGGAGCCGGACGTCGGTGACGATGACGTCGGGGTGCAGCGAGGGGAGGAGCGCCAGGGCCGCCTCGGCGTCGTCCGCCACCTCGGCCAGGTAGCCGGCCTCGGTGAGGTAGGCGCGGATGGCGCGGGCGAGGGTGCGCTCGTCGTCCACGATGAGGATGGCGGGACCGGTGCTCATGGGACCGAAGGCGTGAGGGAAGCGGCGGGCTCGGTCGGGAGCCAGAGGCGGACGGTGGTGCCCTGGCCCTTCGTGCTCTCCAGTGTGAGGCGCCCGCCGTGCTGCTCCACGAACCGCCGCGCCGTGGCCAGGCCCAGGCCGGTGCCCTCGGCGCGGGTGGTGAAGAACGGCTTCCCCACCTCCTCCAGCACCTCGGGGGCGATGCCGCGGCCGGTGTCCCGGAGCACGAGCGCCACGCCGGGACGGGCGCCGTCGGCGGCAGGGGTGGCGGCCAGCGCCAGGCGGCCGCCCGCGGGCATGGCATCGAGGGCGTTGGCCACCAGCTCGGTGAGGGCCTGCTCCAGCCGCACCGGGTCCAGGCGGACGTCGGGCAGCGTGGCGGGGACGTCGATCGTCAGCTCCACGACCTGCGTCCGGACCCGCTCGGTGAAGGCGGGGAGCACGTCGCGCACCACGGTGGCGAGCGCGGTGGGCACCGGGTGGAACGGCGCGGGGCGGGAGAAGGTGAGCAGGTGGGTGATCCGCCGGTCCAGCCGGTCCACCTCCGCCACGATGGCGCGGAGCTGCTCGCCGGCGGCGGCGGACCCCGGGTGCTTCTCCACGAACTGCGCCGAGGCCCGGAGGCTGGCGAGCGGGTTCCGGAGCCCGTGGGCCACCGCCGCGGCCATCTCGCCGATGGACGCCAGCTTCTCCGACTGCACCAGCTGCGCCTGCGCCGCGGTGAGCTGCCCGATCTTGGCCGCCAGCTCGGCGTTGAGCCGCACCAGCTCGCCGCGCGACTCGCGCAGGCGCCCGGTCATGGCGGCGAAGGCGCGCGCCAGGTCGCCGATCTCGTCAGGCGACTCGGAGTGGATGGGGTGGTCCAGGTCGCCGGAGCCCACCACGGCCATGGCGTCACCGAGCTGGCGGATGGGGCGGGCCAGGCTCCGCGCCAGCACGAACGCGGCGGCGATGCCGAGGATCACCGAGGTCACGAACACCACGATCAGCGTCCGCTGCTCGTCCGCCACGATCCGCTGCACCTGCTGGAAGGCGCCCTGGACGCTCGACTCGCGGGTGCGGCGGTAGATCTCGCGGTTGAGCACCGTGAGCGCGGGATGCAGCTTGCTCCGGATCTCCACCACGGCGTACTGGAAGGCCTCGGCGCCGCGGCCGGCGTCGGCGAGCTTGAAGACGCTGTCGCCCACGGCGAGGTAGCGCCCCTGCATCTGCTCCACGGGGGCGGCGATCGGCGCCTCCTCCGGGGTGAGCTCCGCCTTCCAGCTGTCCAGCCGGAACCGGACCACCTCGGCCTGCAGCGCAAACTCGCGGCGGGCCTGCGGGTCGTGCCCCGAGAGGAAGCGCCACAGCACCTCGCTCTGCTCGAACATGGCGTTCTCGAGCTCGGCGTAGGTGCGGCTGCGGCCCAGGCGGGTGCCGAGCGTCTCGAGCGCACGCTGCTCCTCCGCGTTGCCGCGGAGCGCCCCGATGCCGATGATGAGCGCCGGCAGGACGAGGAGCGAGACACCGAGGAGGAGCTTGCGCTGGAAGGTCACGGCAGGGAATTAGCCCCGGGCCACCGCCGGGGCAAGGGAGGGCGGGCTACGCGGCGCCCTGCCGCTCCACCCCCACCCCGGTGGCGGCGAGGCCCGTGAGCAGGCGCTCGAGGTGGGCCTCGGTGGTGCGCGGGTTCATGAGCGTGCAGCGGAGCATGCGCCGGCCGCCGAGGACGGTGGTGGTGATCCAGCCCTCGCCGGAGCGGTTGTAGCGCTGGCGCAGCTCGAAGTTGACGCGGTCGAGCCGCGCCTCCTCCTCGGGCGTATCCGACGCCCGGCCGGTGCGGCCCACGTAGCGGAAGCAGAGGATGTTGGACGCGGG
>JBGAOL010000266.1:0-6465 GCA_044221825.1 Gemmatimonadales bacterium | reverse complement strand
TTCCTTGTTGGTGACGCAGGCCAGGAAGACGCCGTGCGCGCCGAGCCGGTCCACCGCCTCACGCGCGCCGGGATAGGGACGCGCCGTGGTGCCGGTGGTGCGGGCGTAGTGCTTGTCCATGCTGGCGAGCAGCGCCGCCTCGGCCACCTGCCCCGCGCGCGCCGGGTCTTCCGCCACGGCGCGGGCCAGCAGCGCCCGGATGAGCGTCTCGGTGCCGTGGCCGATCAGCGCCACGATCTCCGGCACCGGCCGCCGCGGGAGTCCCTGCTCCTCGAGCGCCAGGCAGGCCGCCTCGGCGATCTCCGCCGCGGTGTCCACCAGCGTGCCGTCGAGGTCAAACGAGACCAGGCGGTACGGCCCCGTCATGCCGGCGCGGGCGCGGTCACCAGCGACTCCACCAGCGCCACGAGCTTCGCGGCCGTGAGGCCGAAATGCTCGTAGACCGCCGGCGCCGGTGCCGACTCGCCAAAGGTGTCCACGCCGAGCGCGGCGACGCAGCCGTACTGGCCCCACCACCGCGTCACGCCGGCCTCGACGCCGATTCGCGGAATGCCCGTGCCGAGCACCTGCGCCCGCCACGCCGCCGGCTGGCGGTCGAAGCGGGTGCTCGAGGGCACCGAGACCACGCGCACCGGGATGCCGCGCTCATCGAGCTGCTGCTGCGCCGTCATGGCGAGCCCCACCTCGGAGCCGGTGGCGAGGATGACGGCCTGGGGCGCCGGCCGGTCGGAGAGCACGTAGCCGCCGCGCTGGATGCCTTCGACGTGCGCGGCCTCGCGGGCCAGCACGGGGAGGTTCTGGCGGGAGAGCAGCAGGGCCGAGGGGCGCGCCGCGTCGGCGACGGCCTCGGTCCAGGCCACCGTGGTCTCGAGGGTGTCGCAGGGGCGCCAGACCTCGAGGTTGGGGATGAGGCGCAGGCTGGCCGCGTGCTCCACGGCCTGGTGCGTGGGCCCATCCTCGCCGAGGCCGATGGAATCGTGGGTGAGGACGTGGATCACCCGCTGCTTCATCAGCGCGGCCATGCGGATGGCGTTGCGGTTGTAGTCGCAGAAGGTGAGGAAGGTGCCGCCGTACGGAATGAAGCCGCCGTGGAGCGCCATGCCGTTCATGATGGCGGCCATGCCGAACTCGCGGACCCCGTAGTTGATGTGCCGCCCGCCGGGCTGGCCGGCCCGCACCGCGCCGGCGCCGGGGAAGTCGGTGAGGTTGGAGCCGGTGAGGTCGGCGCTGCCGCCGAGGAGCTCCGGCACCTTGGGACCGAGCAGCGCGAGCACCTGCTGCGAGGCCTTGCGGCTGGCCACGGCGCCCGCCGGCTTCATGGCCGTGGCCACCGCATCCACCCGGATGGTGGCGAATTCCGCCGGGAGCGCCCCGCTCACGCGGCGCTCAAACTCCGCGGCCAGCGCCGGATGCGCCGAGCGGTAGGCCTCGAAACGCGCCTGCCACTCCTGCTCCGCCGCGGTGCCGCGGGCGCGGGCGTCCCACTGGGCCCGGATGGCGTCCGGGATCTCGAAGGGCGCGTGGCTCCAGCCGAGCGCCTCACGGCAAGGGCGCGGACTTCGTCGGCGCCGAGCGGCTCGCCGTGCGCCTTGGCGGTGCCGGCCCGCCTGCTGAGCCCTTGCCGATGGTGGTGCGGCAGATGATGAGCGTGGGCGCGTCGCCTTCGCCCCGCCTCCGCGGCGCGCGCGGCGGACGGCGCCGGTAGCCCGTCCGGGCCCGAGCACCCGCTGTATGTAGGCGCGAAGCGGGCGGCGGTGTCGTCGGTGAACCAGCCGTCCACGGCGCCGTCAATGGAGATGCCGTTGTCGTCGTAGAGCGCGACGAGCTTGCCGAGCTTCCAGGTGCCGGCCGTGGCGCAGGCCTCGTGGCTGGATCCCCTCCATGAGGCAAGTCGCCCAGAACACGTAGGTGCGGTGGTCCACGATGGCGTGGCCGGGGCGGCTGGCTGTCGCCCAGGAGCCGCTCGGCGAGCATCCCCACGGCGTTGGCCAGGCCCTCGCCCAGCGGGCCGGTGGTGGTCTCCACGCCGGGGGTGAGGCCGTGCTCCGGGTGGCCCGGGTCTTGAAGGTGGAGCTGGCGGAAGCGCTTGAGCTCGTCGAGCGGCAGGGCGTAGCCGCTCAGGTGCAACAGCGCGTAGGAGTAGTCGAGGCGTGCCCGTTGGAGAGCACGAAGCGGTCGCGTCGGGCCAGCCGGGTTGGCCGGGTTGTGGCGGAGCGGCCGCCCCAGAGCGCGGACGCCATCTCGGCCATGCCCATGGGAGCGCCCGGGTGGCCGGAGTTGGCCGCCTGCACGGCGTCCATGGCGAGGGCGCGCAGCGCGTCCGCCATCGGGTCGGTGAGGCCGTTGGCCGGGCGCAGCACCCGGTCGGTGGAGGAGGAGGCCATCAGACGGCTCCCAGGCGCGCTTGCGGCGCTCGATCAGGCGCTACGATGAACGGGAGCGAAGATGAGCTGCATCGCCAGCTCCATCTTGCCGCCCGGCACCACGATCGTGTTGGCCCGGGACATGAACGAGTCGTGGATCATGGACAGCAGGTAGGGGAAGTCGATCCCCTTGGGGTTCGCGAAGCGGATCACCACCATGCTCTCCGACGCCGAGGGGATGTCCCGGGCGATGAACGGATTGGAGGTGTCCACCATCGGCACCCGCTGGAAGTTCACGTGCGTCTGGGTGAACTGGGGGCAGATGTAGTGCACGTAGTCGGGCATGCGGCGGAGGATGGTGTCGGTCACCGCCTCGGCCGAGTAGCCGCGGACGTTCTTGTCGCGGTAGAGCTTCTGGATCAACTCCAGGTTCACCGGCACGACGCCGATGAGGAGGTCGGGGTGCTTCGCGATGTTCACCTCGGGCGTCACCACGGCGCCGTGGAGGCCCTCGTAGAAGAGCAGGTCGGTGCCCTCGCCGATCTCCTCCCACGCCGTGAAGGTGCCGGGCTCCTGCTTGTAGGGCTTGGCCTCGACGGGATCGTGGAGGTACTTCCGCGAGCGGCCCCGGCCGGTCTCGCCGTAGCAGCGGAACAGCTCCTCGAGCTCCTTGAACAGGTTGTTGTCCGGCCCGAAGTGGCTGAAGTGCTTGTTGCCGGCCTTCTCCGCCTCCGCCTGGCGCTGCCGCATCTCGGCGCGGTCGTAGCGGTGGAAGCTGTCGCCCTCGACGACGGCGGCGGTCAGCTCCTCGCGGCGGAAGATGTTCTCGAAGGTGCGCTGCACCGAGGTGGTGCCGGCGCCGGAGGAGCCGGTGATGGCGATGATGGGGTGGCGTGCGGACATGGTCGGGGGTCCGGGAGACGGAGGACCGGGCTCAGGCCCGGAAGAGGCTGCGCTCGGCGAACAGCGGCTCGGGGCCGTCGGCCGCCGAGAGGGGTTCCTGGTGGTAGCGCTCGATGCGGTCCACCTCGTCCTTCGAGCCGAAGACGAAGCCGATGCGCTGGTGCAGCGTCGTGGGGGTGACGCCGAGGACGGGCTGGCGCCCGGTGCTGGCGCGGCCGCCGGCCTGCTCGATCAGCAGGCCCATGGGGCTGGCCTCATAGAGGAGGCGCAGGCGGCCCGGCTTGGCCGGGTCGCGCATGTCGCGCGGGTAGAGGAACACCCCGCCCCGCATCAGGATCCGGTGCGCCTCCGCCACCAGCGAGGCGATCCAGCGCATGTTGAAGTCCTTGCCCCGCGGGCCCGCCTTCCCCGCCAGGCATTCATCCACGTAGCGCTTGACCGGCGGCTCCCAGAAGCGGGCGTTGGAGCTGTTGATGGCGAATTCCTGCGTGGCCGGCGGCACCGTGATCTTCGGGTGCGTCAGCACGAACTCGCCCGTGGTGGGATTCAGCGTGAAGCCCACGACGCCGTTCCCCACCGTCAGCACCAGCATGGTGGTGGGGCCGTAGAGCGCGTAGCCGGCCGCCACCTGCCGGGCGCCCGGCTGCAGGAAGTCCGCCTCGACGACGTCGCGGCCGGCGGCCACCACCTCGTCCGGGGCGCGGAGGATGGAGAAGATGCTCCCCACCGACACGTTCACGTCCAGGTTGCTCGAGCCGTCGAGCGGGTCGAAGACCAGCAGGTACTTGCCCCGCGGGTACTGGGCCGGGATCTGGAAGGGCACGTCCATCTCCTCGCTGGCCATGCCGGCCAGGTGCCCGTTCCACTCATTGGTGCGGGTGAAGATCTCGTTGCTGATGACGTCGAGGCGCTTCTGCACCTCACCCTGCACGTTGATGGCGCCGCCCTCGAGCTTGCCGCCCTCGGGCACGAACGCCCCCGCGAGGTCCTCGAAGGCCACGATCTTGGCGATGGCCTTGCAGGCGGTGGCCACGTCCAGGATGAGTGCGTTCAGGTCGCCGCTCGCCTCGGGGAAGCGGCGGCGCTCCTCGATGAGGTAGCGCGTCAGGGTCCAGCGGCGGGACAACGGCATCGGGTCCCTCGGGGCTCGGGGGTCAGGCGCCCGTCTTGCGGGCGAAGAGGCGGCTCGCCCGGATGTCGGCGGGCGTGAGCGTGATCAGGTCGTCCTTGCTGAGCTCGCGGCCCGGGTCGGCGAAGAGCCGGCTGGCCTGGCGGAGCCGCATGCGGTCGAGCGCGTTCCGGACGCTCCGCGCATTGGCGAAGTTGGGCTGCGCCAGCCGGAGCGCGAGGTACTCGGCAAACGCCTCCCGCGCGCCCGGGCCGAACTGGTAGTGCATCCCCCCCACCATCCGGTCCGCGATCTCGAGCAGCTCCCCCGGTGAGTAGTCGGGGAACTCCAGGTGGTGCGCGATGCGCGAGCTCATCCCCGGGTTGGACTTGAAGAAGGTGTCCATCCGGTCCTTGTAGCCGGCCAGGATCACCACCAGGTCGTCGCGCTGGTTCTCCATGACCTGCAGCAGCAGTTCGATGGCTTCCTGCCCGTAGTCCCGCTCGTTCTCGGGGCGGTACAGGTAGTAGGCCTCGTCGATGAAGAGCACGCCGCCCATGGCCTTCCGGAGCACCTCGTTGGTCTTGGGCGCCGTGTGGCCGATGTACTGGCCCACCAGGTCCTCGCGCGTCACCGCCACCAGGTGGCCGGTGCGCACGTAGCCCAGGCGGTGGAGGATCTCGGCCATGCGCCGGGCGACGGTGGTCTTGCCGGTGCCGGGATTGCCGGTGAAGCACATGTGCAGCGACGGCGACTGCGCCTCGAGCCCGAAGTTGGCGCGCAGCTTGTCGATCACCAGCAGCGCCGCGATGTCCCGCACCCGCGCCTTGATGGGCGTCAGGCCCACGAGGTCGCGGTCCAGCTCGGCCAGCACCGCCTCCACCTGGCTCTGCGCCAGCACCTCGCCCACGGTGCGGGCCGGCGGGCCGGCGGGGGTGGCGGACGCGGGGACGGCGGGCGTCGCCGGGGGCGGCGTCACCGACCCCGGGATGGCGTAACGGGGATGCGTCATGGTCTGGATCGCTCGCGGATCGGGAGGCCGGGCTCAGCCCTCGCCGTAGCGCTCGCCCTCGGGATCCTGCGTGGCGTAGCTCCCGATGGTGTAGCGGATGGTGCGGTTGTGCACCTCCTGCCGCGACAGCTGGAAGCCCGGCTCCCTGGGCGGCCGCTGCACGATGAAGCTCATGGCGATGGACTCCACCCCGCGCGACGAGTCGAACGCCACCAGCCGGATGTAGTGCCGCGGGAAGGCCTGGCGGCAGCCCGTCAGCTCCCGGAGCACGCCCGCCGGGTCGGCGAGGTCGAACATCGGGTTGCCGTACATCTCCCAGTAGGTGTTCCGGGGATGCGGGTCGTCGGTGTACTCGACACTCCAGGCGTAGCCCTTCCGGAGGCCGTAGGCCACCTGCAGGGCGATCTCCTGGTCGGTGAGGTCGGGCAGGAAGCTGAACTGGCCCTGCGTCAGGCGGCCCGTCGGGTTGGTCATCATGGTCTGGGATCTCCCGGCTCAGGCCGACGGGGTCGGCGAAGGGGTGAAGTCGCTGGTGTCGGTGGAGGCGTAGTTGAACGTGACCTCGCCCCAGGTGTCGAGCGCCTGCTGCAGCGGGGTGCAGAACTTGGCCGCTTCCTTGAGGATCATGGGCCCGTCCTGCAGGATGTTCTTGCCCTCGTTCCGCGCCTTGACCATCACCTCGAGCGCCACGCGGTTGGCCACCGCGCCCGCCTGGATCCCGCTCGGGTGGCCGATGGTCCCGCCGCCGAACTGCAGCACCACGTCGTCGCCGAAGAGGTCGAGCAACTGGTGCATCTGGCCGGCGTGGATGCCGCCCGACGCCACCGGCATGACCTTCTTGAGGTCGGCCCAGTCCTGGTCGAAGAACAGGCCGCGCGGCAGGTCCTGCTTCGTGTACCCGTCGCGGCAGACGTTGTAGTAGCCCTGCACCGTCATGGGGTCGCCCTCGAGCTTGCCGACGGCGGTGCCGGTGTGCAGGTGGTCGCAGCCCGCCAGGCGGAGCCACTTGGCGATGACGCGGAAGCTCACGCCGTGGTTCTTCTGCCGGGTGTAGGTGCCGTGCCCGGCGCGGTGCATGT
>JBGAOL010000265.1:0-5905 GCA_044221825.1 Gemmatimonadales bacterium | reverse complement strand
GCACCGTGCCGACACCCGGGTCAGCCAGTTTTCAAGATGGGGCCCCGAGAGGAGAAGGGTGCGTCGCCGATCCCGGACCCACACCCGCAACAAGACAAAGCGGGCTCACCTTCCCGTGAGCCCGCCATCAACGTGCGGTTCCTCCGCGCCCTCTGCGGCCCTCCGCGTCTCTGCGTTGAGTCACACCACCGCCAGCCCCAAGCCACCGCCGGCGACGCCCCCGACCACCCTACCGCCGCACCGCCTCGAGCTCCGGCGTCACGTGATGCCCGCTCCCGCCACTCGGCTTGCGCCCAAGTTGGGTGGTGGGCGCCGTGAAGATGCGGGGATCGTAGGCGGAGCGGGGGTTCCAGAGGACGTAGCTGCCGATGCCCAGGTCGCCGGCGGCGCGGATCTGCTCGCGGACGTGCTCCGGGGTGTAGCGCGGCTGGCCCAGCGTGAACGCCTGCAGGTACGGCCGGATCTCGGCCGTGGGGTTGCCGAGCTCGGTGGAGCGGCGCTGGCCGTCGGCCAGGGCGGCCTTCACCACCTTGTAGGGCTCGCTGTTGGGGTGCCGTGCGCCGTAGATGCCGGTGTAGTAGTGGCTGGGGTAGACCATGGGCAGGACGACGTCCGCCACGCTCACCAGGTCTTCCCAGATCTGGCCGATGCCCATGTCGCCGGTGGCATAGGTGGTCATGCCGAAGACGTCGATGGTGAAGGGCACCTTGAGCGGCTTCACCCGCTCGCGGAGGAGCTGGAGGTTCCGGGCCACGCCGTCGCGCACCGACTCGCCGGGGCGGCGGGCGCGGAAGCGGGCGGTGGCCATCTTCGACCTGGGCTCGTCGGGGAAGCGCACGTAGTCGAACTGCACCTCGCTGAAGCCGAGCTGCACCGCCTCCTCCGCGAGCTGGGCGGCGTACACCCAAACGGAGTCGTTGAAGGCGTCCACCCAGGCGAAGTTGAGCCGGTCGCGCCAGAGCTCGCCGTTGGCCTCGGTGATGGCCCACGCCGGCTTCATGCGGGCCAGGAGCGGGTCCTTGGCCACCACGATCCGGGCGATCGGGTGGATCCCGTGGGCGTGCAGCACCGCCAGCCGCTGGGCCGCGTCGGGGGCCCGGAGCTGGCCGTTGGCGCCGATGGCGATGGCCGTGGGGACCTTCGAGCGGTAGGTCAGGAAGCCGGTGTCGTCCTTGACGTCGATGACCAGGCTGTTGATCTCGGTGGAATCGGCCAGGCGGACCAGGTCCCGGAAGCGCTTCCCGCCGAAGGCCCAGGCGTTGACGTAGAGGGCCCGGACGCTGTCCGGGGCGGCGCGGAGCGGGGGGGCGGGCCAGGAGAGCTGGACCGGAATGGAGCTGGCGGAAATCAGCTGCTCCAGCTGGGGCAGCGGGGCGAGCTCGTCGCCCCACATCGCCTGCTGGGCGGCGGCGGGTGCGGCGATGGTCAGGCTCAACGCGGCAACAATGGCGTGACGCACGGCGAAATCCCCTGGAAACCCGGACGACGACGGGGGTCGGCCCCCCACGTCCTCCTTCCAAGGCAAAAGCCGTGCACAGGGATCGTCTTGAAAACGGACACCGTCGAATGCGGCGTCCCCCACGCTCGCCCCCGGCTTGCGTCTCCCCCCCACGTACGTAAGGGCCGACTATAGTCGGCCCCTACGGACTGCGCCTACCACGGGCCCCTTCGAAGGGCGGCGCGTTACGGCGATTTCGTGACGCGGATCTCGATGCGCCGGTTGGTGGTCCGCGCCTCGTCGGTGGTGTCGTCCACCAGCAGCGGCTCCGACCCCCGGCCGACGGCCGTGACCCGGGTCACCGGGATCCCCTTGCTGATGAAGTAGGCCCGGACCACCTCCGCCCGGCGCTGGGAGAGCCGGGTGTTGTCGGCGGGGACCAGCCGGTCGTGGGCAAAGCCGTTGACCTCGGCCACGAGGGTGGGGTCCGCCTTGAGGAGCGCCACGATGGAGTCCAGGGCGGGCAGGGCGGCGGGGCTCAGGTCGGCGCCCCGGAACTGCCAGACGGCGCCCGGGATCAGGAAGGCCCGCTCGGCAGGAACCGCCTTGGCGGTGTCGGGAGGCGGGGCGGTGGGGCAGCCCTCGGCGTCCACCTGGGCGCCGGCCGGGGTGTCGGGGCACTTGTCGAGGCCGTCGAGGACCCGGTCGTTGTCCTGGTCGCCAGGGCAGCCGAGCTGGTCCACAGTGGCGCCGGCGGGGGTGTCCTGGCAGCGGTCCAGGCCGTCGAAGACCTTGTCGCCGTCGCTGTCCGAGGGGCAGCCGCGGCCGTCCACCAGGGCGCCCTTCGGGGTGTCGGGGCACTGGTCCAGGCCGTCGAGGTAGCCGTCGTCGTCGCTGTCGCTGGTGCAGCCCGCGGCGTCCACGGTGGCGCCGGGGTAGGAATTGGGGCAGCGGTCCAGGCCGTCCGGGACGCCGTCGTTGTCGCGGTCGGTGGGGCAGCCGCGCTGGTCCACCAGGGAGCCGAGCTTGGTGGCGGCGCAGCGGTCCTTGCTGTCGATGACACCGTCCTGGTCGCTGTCCACGATGCGGCGGCTGCCGAGCATCAGGGACACGCCGGCCTGGAGGGCGATGTTGGAGAACTTGAGGGTGGTGGTGCTGCGGTTGAAGGTGCCCTCGTAGCGGAGCAGCACCGTGGGCGTGAGCGCGATGCGCATGCCGGCGCCGCCCTGCACCACGTCGGCGCCGCCGCAGGGGCCGGAACCGGGGATGGAGACGGTGGGGCAGGTGCCGTAGCTGATGTGGCCGTAGCCGCCCTTGAGGAAGAGGTGCGTGCTGCCGGTGGCGCCGATGGGGAAGTTGGCCACGGCCCAGCCGCCGATGGTGGAGACCTTCACGGTCTCGTTGAGCGGCGTGTCGGTGGTGGGGCTCGAGAACGACCCCTCGACCTCGAGGCTGAGCGGCCCCGCCACCCAGTAGCCCAGCCGGCCGAAGCCGCCCACGGCGCCCTTCAGGTCGGTCTTGCTGTCGAACAGGTTGTAGGCGCCGCCGGCGCCGAGTTCCAGCCGGTACTGCCGCTGGGCCAGGAGCGGGGTGGCGGCCAGGAGCGTGAGGCAGGCCAGGGCGAGCGGGCGGGGGGTGCGCATGGGTGCAACCTGCCCCCCGCCGGGGCCCCCCGCAAGGCCCCGGATGGGGCTCCGCCGGGCGGGTGCGGCGGGGACGTTACCGGGGGCCCATCCCGGCCTCTCCCCTACGTCATTAACTTCCCGCCAACCCTAATCCCGACCCATGCGCGCCATCATCGAATACTGCGTCGTCTGAAACTACGAGCCCCGAGCCGCCGGTCTGGCGGCTGAGCTCAGGCAGGCATTTCCCGGGGTGACGGTGGAGCTGCAGCCGTCCTCGGGCGGGCGCTTCGAGGTGACCGTGGATGATCGCCTGGTCTTCTCGAAGAAAGCCCTCGGGCGGCACGCGCGCCCGGGCGAGATCGTGGAACTCCTCCGCGGCCCCGCCAGCTAACCGATTCTGCGCCGTCCCCCCGGCGTCCTCGTCCGTACCGGCCGGACATGTCCGGCCGCTACAGTCCACGACAGGCCCTGATGCGCATTGCGATCTCTACCGGCGGCGGCGACGCCCCCGGCCTCAACGCGGTGATCCGCGCCATCGTGCTCTCCGCGCACACCCGCGGCTGGCAGACCTACGGCATCCGCCGGGGCTTCCACGGCCTGCTGGGCGAGGACGGCGTGATGACGCTGACGCCCGAGAAGGTCCGCGGCATCACCCACCTGGGCGGCACCATCCTCGGCACCACCAACAAGGGGAACCCGTTCCGCTGGATCATCAACAACCCGGACGGGACGCAGACGGAGATCGACCGCTCCGACGACCTCGTGGCGGCGTTCCACGCCAGCGGCTTCGACGCCCTGATCACCATCGGCGGCGACGGCAGCTTGAAGATCGGCTACGACCTCTACACCAAGGGCATCCCCGTGGTGGGCGTGCCGAAGACCATCGACAACGACGTGGTGGGCACCCTCTCCACCTTCGGCTTCGACACGGCGGTGAGCACCGCCACCGAGGCCATCGACAAGCTGCACTCCACCACCGAGAGCCACGAGCGGGTGATGGTGGTGGAGCTGATGGGCCGCGACGCCGGCTGGATTGCCTTGCACAGCGGCATCGCCGCCAGCGCCGACGTGATCCTCATTCCCGAGATCCCCTTCGACATCGAGAAGGTGTGCGAGAAGGTGCGGCAGCGGGAGCGGCTGGGCCGCCACTTCACCATGGTGGTGGTGGGCGAGGGCGCCAAGCCCATCGGCGGCGAGGTGCAGCTCATCGAGCGACGCGCGGCCGGCACGGTGGACCGCCTGGGCGGCGTGGGCTCGCTCGTGGCCAAGGCCATCACCGAGCGCACCGGCAAGGAGACCCGCTCGCTGGTGCTGGGCCACCTGCAGCGGGGCGGCTCGCCCACGACGTTCGACCGGCTGCTCGGCCTCCGCTTCGGCGCCGCCGCCGTCCGCGCCGTGGCCGACAAGGACTTCGGCATGATGATCGGCTTCAACCCGCCGCACCTCACCCGCGTGCCGCTCAACGAGGTCACGGGGAAGAGCAAGCACGTCCCGCTCGACTCCGACACGGTGAAGACCGCGCGCGAGCTGGGCATCGTCCTCGGCGATTGAGGCGTCCTCCCCCCACCCGCGTTTCCCCCGTCATCGACGTCCTCCACGGCGAGCCCGTCGCCGATCCCTATCGCTGGCTCGAGGATGGGGAGGGCGCCGAGGCGCGCGCGTGGACCGCGGCGCAGAACGCCCACACGGCGGCGTGGATGGCGGCAGAGCCCGCGCGCGCCGTGGTGCACGCGCGGCTCCGGGAGCTCCTCGCCATCGGGGCCCTCGGCGCGCCGGCGATGGCGGGCGGGCGGTTCTTCCACCAGCGCCGTGAGGGCGCGCAGGACCAGCCCGTGCTGCTGGTGCGCGACGGGATGGCCGCCCCCGACCGCGTGCTGCTCGACCCCAACGCGCTCGACGCGCACGGTACCACCGCCCTCGACTGGTACTTCCCGAGCCCGGACGGCCGCCTCCTCGCCTACGGCCTCTCGCGGGGCGGCACCGAGGAGAGCACGCTCCACCTGCTGGACGTGGCCACCGGCGCCGCCTTCGGTGAGGCCATCCCCGGCACCCGCGCCACCGCGCTCGCCTGGCTTCCCGACGGGAGCGGGTTCTACTACGCGCGCTATCCCCGTCCCGGCACCGTGCCCGACGCGGAGCGTCAGTATCACCGCGCCATCTGGTTCCACCCGCTCGGCGCCGACGCCGCCGATGATCCCCTCGTTTTCCGGCCGGCGCAGAAGGAGCACTGGCCCGGCGTGAAGCTGTCGGGCGACGGGCGCTGGCTGCTGGTGACGGTGGCGCGGACCTTCGACCAGGTGGACCTGTGGCTCGAGGACCGGCTCGGCACCCGCGGGCTCGAGCCGGTGGTGCGAGACCTGCCGCACGCCTTCGAGGCGGAGGTGGAGGACGACGTCCTCTACGTGCGGAGCAACCTCCACGCACCGCAGTACGCGCTCTACCGGGCCCCGGCGGAGTCGCCCGCCCTCGCGGGGTGGCAGGAGCTGGTGGCGCCGCGCGGCGACGCGGTGCTCGACGGGTTCCGGCTCACCCGCGGGCACGTGGCGCTCTCGTACGTGGAGCGGGCGTCGAGCCGGCTCCGGGTGGTGCCGCGCGCGGGCGACGCGGTGCGCGAGCTGGCGCTGCCGGCCATCGGGAGCGTGATGGGGTGGGGGAGCGAACCGGCCTCCGACGGGCTGGTGTACGGCTTCGCCTCGTACACGGTGCCGCCGGGCCTGTATTGCGTGGAGCTGCCGGACGGCGTGGCAACCTGCTGGGCGCGAGTCGAGGCGCAGGTGGCGTCGGAGCGGTACCAGGTGGACCAGGTGATGGCGCCGAGCAGGGACGGGACGCCGGTCAGCAT
>JBGAOL010000264.1:0-5926 GCA_044221825.1 Gemmatimonadales bacterium | reverse complement strand
CCGGAGGCCGTGCCCTTGCCGTAGTCCGCGCCCGGGAAGCCCACTTCGGCGCCGATGGTGAGTCCGCTCGCCACCCCACCGTTCTGCACCGGGAGGCCGGTGACCTGCGCCTCGGCCCGGCCCGCGAGGGCCACGAGGGCAAGGACGACGAGCGAACGGGCAGTGCGCATCATGGAACCTCCAGCAATGGTCAGGGGCAATGGAAGGCCGGAAGCTACCGAGGCGCCCCGGGCAGCGTCAACGCGGCCGGGGCTGCGGCAAAAACCCAAGGGGGAACCGCCCGGCCGGGCGGTTCCCCCTCGTGGCGCACCGGGGTGCGGCGCGGTGGCCTAACGGTGCCAGGCCAGGCCGACGCCCACGCCCTCGATGTCGCCGAGGGACCCGCTCACGCGCACGTCGAGCCGCGGCGAGAGGCCGATGTCCACGCCGAGGCCCAGGCCGAACTGGGCATCATCGCCCACCACGTTGTCGTCGCCGAAGACCGGGATGATGGTCGGGGCCACGTACGGGGTGAAGGTGACCTTCGAGTTCTCCAGCTGCACCTGGCGGCCCAGGCTCACCCCGAGAGGGATGCCGAAGCCCACGTCGCCGTCGCGGAACAGCACGCCGACGCCGGCGATGCCGGAGAGGTCGAGCGGGAAGTCCTGGGTGTGGCGGGCCAGCTTGATGCGGCCGTCGACGCCGGCGCCGATGACCCCCTTCACGTCACCTTCGGGGTCGATGTAGCCGAGGGTCACGCCCCAGTCGAACGTGGGCTGGGCCATCCGGTACTCACCCTGGACGGCGAGGCTGACGCCCTCGCCCGGGTCGGAGAGGTAGCCGCCCAGCTCGGAACGCTGGAAGGCGCGGTAGGGGCTATGGAAGACCGGGGTCCCGATGGTCTGGGCCACGGCGGGAGTGACGAGGAGCGCGGCCAGGAGGCCGCCAAGCAGGACACTACGACGCATTGGGAAGTCCTTTCACCTGTTCCGCCACGACGCGGACCGTGTCGTGCACCGCCTGCAGGAAGCCGCCATCCACCTGGAACCGGTGGGTGGTGCCGCCGGCGGTGACCGCCAGGGTGCCCCGTCCCAGCAGGGTCATGAACGGGGCGTGGCGGGGGAGGATCCCCACCTGCCCGTCGTAGGCCGGCGCGACGACCGCGTCGGCGTCGCCATCGAAGATGGCGGCTTCCGGCGAGATGACGGTGACCCGCATCACGCGCTCGCCAGCTTGCGGGCCTTCTCGATGGCCTCCTCGATGCCACCGACCATGTAGAAGGCCTGCTCCGGCAGGTCGTCGAACTCGCCCGAGAGCACCCGCTCGAAGCTCTCGATGGTGTCGGCGAGCTTCACGTACTTGCCGGGGAACCCGGTGAACTGCTCGGCCACGAAGAACGGCTGCGACAGGAAGCGCTGGATGCGGCGCGCGCGCGCCACGACCAGCTTGTCCTCCTCGCTGAGCTCGTCCATGCCCAGGATCGCGATGATGTCCTGGAGGCTCTTGTACTTCTGGAGGGTCCGCTGCACGCCGATGGCCACGTTGTAGTGGCGGGCGCCCAGGTACTGCGGGTCGAGGATGCGGCTCGAGCTGTCGAGCGGGTCCACGGCGGGGTAAATACCGAGCTCGGCGATGGAACGCGAGAGCACCACCGTGGCGTCGAGGTGCGCGAACGCGGTGGCCGGCGCCGGGTCGGTGAGGTCGTCGGCGGGCACGTAGATGGCCTGCACCGAGGTGATCGAGCCCTTCTTGGTCGACGTGATGCGCTCCTGCAGGTCGCCCATCTCGGTGGCCAGCGTCGGCTGGTAGCCCACCGCGCTCGGCATGCGGCCGAGGAGCGCCGACACCTCGGAGCCCGCCTGGGTGAAGCGGAAGATGTTGTCGATGAAGAGGAGCACGTCCTGGCCCTCGACGTCGCGGAAGTACTCGGCGACCGTGAGACCCGAGAGACCCACGCGGAGGCGGGCCCCCGGCGGCTCGTTCATCTGGCCGTAGATGAGGGCGCAGCTCTTGATGACGCCGCTCTCCTCCATCTCGAGGTAGAGGTCGTTGCCCTCACGGGTGCGCTCGCCCACGCCGCAGAACACGGACTTGCCGCCGTGGCCCTTCGCGACGTTGTTGATGAGCTCCATGATCACGACCGTCTTGCCCACGCCGGCGCCGCCGAACAGGCCGATCTTGCCGCCCTTCACGAACGGGGCGATCAGGTCGATGACCTTGATGCCCGTCTCGAAGACGGCCGTCTTGGGCTCGAGGTCCACGAACTTCGGGGTCTCGCGGTGGATCGGCCAGCGCTCGTTGGAGGCCGGGATCGGCGCGCCGCCGTCCACCGGCTCGCCGAGCACGTTGAGGATGCGGCCCAGCGGGGCGGCGCCCACCGGCACCGCGATCGGGGCGCCGGTGTCGATCACCGACATGCCGCGCACCACGCCGTCGGTGGAGCTCATGGCCACCGCGCGCACCTGGTTCTGGCCGATGTGCTGCTGCACCTCGACCGTGAGGCGGATCGGCATGGGGCCGGTCGTGTCCTCGAGGACGAGCGCGTTGTAGATCTCCGGCAGCTTCTCCGGCTCGAACTCCACGTCGAGCACCGGGCCGATGATCTGGACGACCTTGCCGATGTTCTGCGTCGCGGTGGCGGTTGCCATCACTGTTCCCTGAGTTGAGGTGCCCCTGGACGGGCCCGGCGGGCCCGTGTCGTCGTCAGTACCGGTGCGGCGTCAGCCCTCGAGCGCCGCCGCGCCGCCCACGATCTCCGCGATCTCCTGCGTGATCGCCGCCTGCCGCTGGCGGTTGTAGGTGCGCTTGAGGAGCTCGAAGATCTCGCCGGCGTTGTCGGTGGCGCTCTTCATGGCCGTCCGCCGGGCGCCGTGCTCCGCCGCCGCCGTCTCCACCAGGCCGCGGTACACCTGGTTGCGCACGTAGAGCGGGAGGAGCTGCGCCAGGATCTGGTCGGCGCCGGGCTTGAGGATGTAGTCCGCCTTGAGCCCGCCCTTCTGCTTCACCGGCGTCTCCACCGGCAGCACCCGGAGCGTGGTCGGCGGCGTGGAGAGGGGGCTGTTGAACTTGGCGTAGACGATGTCCACGCTGGCCAGCCGCCCCGCCTCGTACTCCGTGATGAGCGCCTGCACCAGCTCGCCCGCGTGCGCCGCCGTCGGCTTGTCGCCGATGTCGATGCGCTGCGTGGCGATGGCGCGGCCCAGGTACTTGAAGAAGCCGATGCCCTTCCGGCCGATCAGGTGCAGGTCCACCTGGTAGCCCGCGGCCTCCAGCTGCTCCAGGCGGCGCCGGGCTTCCTTGATCAGGTTGGAATTGAAGCCGCCGGCCAGCCCGCGGTTGGAGGTCACGAGGAGCAGCGCCGCCTTCGTGGGCCCGCCCTTCGACGGCGGCGCCGGCTGCCGCAGCAGCGGGAACCGCTCCGCCAGCTCCGGCGTCACCAGGTCGGCGATGACCTCGGCGAGCGCGCTGGCGTAGGGCCGGGCGGCCACCACCCGGTCCTGCGCGCGCTTGAGCTTCGACGTGGAGACGAGCTCCATCGTCCGCGTGATCTTGCGGGTGTTCTGGACCGAGCGCATCCGCCCGCGGAGGGCGCGCGACGCCTTGGCCATCTTACTCGGCCTTGAAGAGCGGCTTGAAGGCGGCGATGGCGGCCTTGAGCTTGCCCGTCAGCTCGTCGTCCAGCGCCTTCTTGGTCCGGATCCCGGTGAGGATCTCCGGGTGCGTGGCCTCGAGGTACGCCAGGAAGTCCGCCTCCCACTTCCGGATCTGCGGCACCTCGACGTCATCGAGGTAGCCGTTGGTCACGGCGTAGATGGCGGCCACCTGCTTCTCCACCGGCACCGGCGCGTACTGCGGCTGCTTCAGGATCTCCACGGTCCGGGCGCCCCGCGCCAGCTGCCGCTGCGTGGCCGCGTCGAGCTCCGAGCCGAACTGCGCGAAGGCCTCGAGCTCGCGGAACTGCGCCAGCGAGAGCCGGAGCGGGCCCGCCACCTGCTTCATGGCCTTGATCTGCGCGTTGCCGCCCACGCGGCTCACGCTGATGCCGGCGTCCACCGCGGGCCGCACGTTCGAGTAGAACAGGTCCGTGGTCAGGAAGATCTGGCCGTCGGTGATGCTGATGACGTTGGTCGGGATGTACGCCGACACGTCGCCCGCCTGCGTCTCGATGATGGGCAGCGCCGTGAGCGAGCCGCCCGGCTTCTTGATGCGGCTGTCCAGCTTCACGACATCCGGGTTCTCGCTGATCTTCGCCGCGCGCTCGAGCAGGCGGCTGTGGAGGTAGAACACGTCGCCCGGGTACGCCTCACGGCCCGGCGGGCGGCGCAGGATCAGCGACAGCTGGCGGTACGCCGCGGCCTGCTTGGAGAGGTCGTCGTACACGCACAGCGTCGGCTGGCCTTCCTCGTACATGAAGTACTCGGCGATGGCGCAGCCCGAGTACGGCGCGATGTACTGCAGCGGGGCCGGGTCCGAGGCGCTGGCCACGACCACGATGGTGTAGTCCATCGCGCCGTGCTCCTTGAGCTTCTCCACCACCGTGGCGACCGTCGAGCGCTTCTGCCCGATGGCCACGTACACGCAGATGACCCCGGTGCCCTTCTGGTTGATGATCGTGTCCACTGCGATGGCCGTCTTGCCGGTGCCGCGGTCGCCGATGATCAGCTCGCGCTGCCCGCGCCCGATCGGGATCATGGCGTCGATGGCCTTGATGCCCGTCTGCAGCGGCTCCTTCACCGGCTGCCGCACGATGATGCCGGGCGCCACCATCTCCACCGCGCGGGCGCCGCTCGCCTGGATCGGCCCGCGGCCGTCCACCGGCCGGCCCAGCGCGTCCACCACGCGGCCCAGCATGGCCTTGCCCACCGGCACCTCGAGGAGGCGGCCGGTGCAGCGCACCTCGTCGCCCTCCTTGAGCTTCAGGTAGTCGCCCAGCACCACCGCGCCGACGTTGTCGGCCTCGAGGTTGAGCGCCATCCCGGTGACCACCTCGCCCGTCTCCGCGGCGGTGAACTCGATCATCTCACCCGCCACCGCCTTGGTCAGGCCGTAGATGCGGGCGACGCCGTCGCGCACCTCGAGGACGGTGCCGACCTCGTTGACGTCCACCGACGCCAGGTCGGCCTTCTCGATCTCCCGGAGCAGGACGTCCTTGAGCTCGCCAGGACGCAGAACGGATTCGGTCGCCATAGGTCTCGTGCTTGGGGGGTGGGACAAGGTTCGGGCACAGCTTGTGAAAACTATCACAAGCCTCGGGTGAAGGCAACGGCCCCCTGCCGGGCGCCAATATACCCAGCCGGGGCGGTCCGGCTATCCTTTCCTTCCACGATGCCGACCCCGTCATGACGCCCCCTGGTCCCCCTGCCCCCGCTGCGCCCGTCCGGCACCTGGCGCTCGGGATGGCCCGCCTGTCCCGCTGGGTGCCGGACCGGCTCTTCCGCCTGGGCCTTGGGGAAGAGCCCGCCCTCCTGGTGATTGCCACCCTGATCGGCCTCCTCACGGGCGGGGCCGTCCTCGGTTTCTACCAGCTCCTCACCCTCGCCGGCCGGGTGGCTCAGGCGACCGAAGCGCAGCTCACCCTGCCCGCCTTCTGGGTCCACGCCGCCGTGCTCGGGCTCGGCATCGGTCTGGCCCGGCTGCTGGTCCGGCTCGGCACCGCCGACTCCCCCGGGGAAAACGTGCCGGCCCTCATGCTGGCGGTGGCCCGCCACGGGGGCCGCCTCCCGATTCGCGCCATCCTCATCAAGACGGTGGCGGCCGGACTCGTGATCGGGACCGGGGGCTCGGTGGGAGCGGAGGGACCGGTGGCCGTGCTCGGGGCGGGCACCGCCAATGCCGCGGGCCGCTGGCTCCGGCTCAGTGCGGAGCGGTTCCGGCTGCTGGTGGCGTGCGGCGCGGGCGCCGGGATCGCCGGGGCGTTCGGGGCGCCGATCGCCGGGCTCTTCTTTGC
>JBGAOL010000263.1:0-5958 GCA_044221825.1 Gemmatimonadales bacterium | reverse complement strand
GGATATATCCGGCCCCTACGTACGTGGGGGAAAGGGGATCGTGCGTGGTGGGCTGGGGGGTGGCGTGAGGGTCCCAGACGCAACGCGGGGCTCGTCGATGGACGAGCCCCGCGTCGTTTCGGTGCCGTCGTGGGCTACGCCTTCTGCATCCCCCGCCACACATAGTAGACCGGCACCCCAACCAGGACGATCCCGAACGTGATCGCCGTCCCCATGAGGTCCGTGGCGAACGCATTCGCGATCATCCCCAGGCCCGCCAGCAGGAACAGCACCGGCGTCACCGGATACCCGAGCGTCTTGTAGCCCGACTTCGGCACCCCCTCCCGCCGCCGCCGCACGAAGACGCCGATCACCGCCAGCGCGTAGAACGGCCAGGTGCCCAGCACGAAGCGGTCCGCCAGCTCCGCGAAGCCGCTGAACGACACGTAGATGATGGCCAGCGTCGCCGAGAGCCAGATGGCCACCGACGGGCTCCCGAACTTCGGGGACACGCGCGCCGCCGTCTGGAAGAAGAGCCCGCGATCAGCCATGGCGAAGAAGACGCGGGAGCCGGTGAGCAGCGAGCCGTTGGTGGCCCCGAAGGTCGAGATCATCACGATCACCGACACCACCGCCACGCCCGCCCCGCCCAGCAGCGGGATCCGCTCCGCCGCCGTGGCCGCGATGAGCGGGGCGCCGATCATCTCGTGGACCGGCACCAGGTACAGGAAGGCGGCGTTGACGCTGCAGTAGATCACGATGAGCAGCAGCGCCCCGATCACCATGGAGGCCGGGAGCGTCTTCTCGGGGTCGCGGATCTCGCCGCTCACCTTGGTCACGTCCGCCCAGCCATCGTACGCCCACATGATGGACACCATGGCCGTGGCCAGCGCCGAGCCCGTCACCACCGCCCCCGTCGAGGCGAAGTTGGCCGTGCTCCCCTGCCCCGCAAGGAAGCAGAGCAGCGCCAGCCCGAAGATGCCCGCGTACTTGGCCGCCGTGGTGAGGTTCTGCACCACGGCGGCGATGTTGACACCCACGTAGTTGAGTGTCGCCACCAGCAGGATGGCGGCCATGGCCACCCAGCGCACCATCGGCGTGTCGAGCCCCATCATCCGGCAGAAGTACTCCGCGAAGATGGTGCTGATGGCGCCGAGCGCGGAGGCGCGCAGCACCGACAGCTCCGCCCACCCGAACAGGAAGGCGGGCATCGGGCCGATGGTCTCGAGGATGTAGGTGAAGATGCCCCCGGAGCGGGGGTACGCCGTGGCCAGCTCCGCGATGGTGAGCGCCCCGCACAGCACGATCACCCCGCCCAGCATCCACGCCCCGAGCATGATGGCGGGGTCCGGCAGCTGGCCCGCAATTCGGGCCGGGGTGCGGAAGATGCCGCTCCCGATCGTCGTCCCTACCAGCACGGCGACGGCGCTCCACAGGCCCAGGCGACGGGTCAGCCGTTCGCCCCAGGCGTCGGGGGCTTGGGTCATGAATTGGGGGGTCTGAAGAGAACTTGCGGAACCGCGGACGCCCTAAGTTGGCCCCCCGGCGTCAGCTTGACAACCCGCGGCCCGCGCTCGTTCTTTCCCCCCGCCAAAGGGTCCCCCCCGGGGGCCTATCCTTATACAGCAGGCCGGAGTACAGGATGAACCAGCAGGTCCCCGAGGGCACCGCCGGCTACCGCCGCATCGCCATGATCGCGACGGGGTTCACCGTCGGCCTGATCACCCTGGGCGGGTACGTCCGCATCACCGGCGCCGGGATGGGGTGCAGCGACCACTGGCCCCTCTGCAACGGCCGCATCCTCCCCAACCTCGCCGACACCCTCGAAGTCCTGGAATGGAGCCACCGGTGGGTGGCCGTCATGGTCTCGGGCGCCATCGCGGGGCTGGTGGCCATCGCGGCCCGGAAGCACCGCCAGGATTCCTGGCTCCGGACGCCCGCCTTCCTGGCTGGCGTACTGCTGGTCCTCCAGGTGGCCCTCGGCGCCGCCACGGTGAAGCTCTGGAACGCCGCCCCCTCGGTGGTCATCCACCTCACCAACGCCATGATCCTGCTGGCGGTGCTGGTGGTGGCGGTGCTCCGCTCCGGCGAGCGCCTCCGCGGTGCCACGCCCCCGGATGACGGGCTCCGCGTCAAGCACGCGCTGGTCCCGGCCTTCGCCTTCCTGCTGGTCTTCTTCGGCGCCCTCGTCGCCAACTACGACGCCGGCCTCTACTGCCTCGGCTTCCCCCTCTGCGGCGGCCAGGTGGCGCCGCCCGCCAATGGGCTGGGCCAGCTGCAGTGGGTGCACCGCATCCTGGCGTTCCTCTTCCTGGGCCACGCCTTTGCCACCGCGGCCGCCAGCCGGAAGTTCACCGGCGAGGAGGCGGCGCCCTACCGCCGCGCCGCGTGGGCGCTCGCCGGCCTGGTGGCGCTGCAGGTGACCGTCGGCGCCTCCATGATGCTCGCCATGATGCCGGACGGGCTCCGCGCCGCGCACCTGCTGGTGGGCTCGCTGGTCTGGGTGGCCGCCCTCGTGGTGGCGTTCCGCGCCCGCCGCCTGGCGCCGGCGCCCGCCGGCTCCACGGCCGACAGCAGCGCCGCCGGCAGCGCGCCGCTCGCCAGCAACGGTGTCGCCTTCTCGGCCCCGTTCGTGGAAGAGGCCCCGGTGCCCATGACCGGCGCCGAGGCCCGCGCAAAGATCCGCGAGGAGGCGGGGATCGAGGAGCCGTCCATCATGGCGGACCTCATCACCCTCACCAAGCCGCGCATCATCTCGCTGCTGCTGCTCACCACGGCGCTCCCGATGTTCATCACCGGGAAGGGCCTGCCCTCCCCGATGCTGGTGTTCTGGGTGATGCTCGGCGGGTACCTCATGGCGGGCGGCGCCAACACGGTCAACATGTGGTTTGACCGGGACATCGACATGCTGATGGGCCGGACCAAGCTCCGCCCCATCCCATCGGGCCGCATCCCGGCGCTCGCCGCGCTCACCTTCGGCCTCGCGCAGGGCGCCGTCGCGTTCTACATCTTCTGGCACTTCGTGAATCCGCTCAGCGCCTGGATGGCCGTGAGCGGGTACCTGTTCTACATCTTCATCTACACGGTGTGGCTCAAGCGGGCCACCACGCAGAACATCGTCATCGGCGGCGCCGCGGGGGCGTTCCCGCCGCTGGTGGGGTGGACGGCGGTCACGGGGTCGCTCGACCTCACGGCCATCTACCTCTTTGCCATCATCTTTTTCTGGACCCCGCCGCACTTCTGGGCGCTGGCCCTGATCAAGCGAAACGACTACGCCAAGGCCGGCGTGCCCATGATGCCGGTGGTGAGCGGCGAGCACTGGACCAAGGTCCAGATGGTGGCCTACACCCTGATGCTCCTCCCGCTCACCGTCATGCCCACCATCTACGGCCAGCTCGGCCTCTTCTACGCCCTCGCGGCGGTGGTCCTCGGCGGCCGGCTCCTCTGGTACAGCATCCGGGTGCTGCGCGAGCAGGGCGTCACGGCCACCACCTGGAAGATGTACAAGTACTCGCTGGTGTACCTGGCGCTCCTCTTCGTGGCCATGGGGGTGGACCGCGCCATGCCCTTCGGCCACGACTACGAGCGCATCAACAAGATGACCGTGGGCCAGCCCGAGGTTGAGGCGCTGAACACCGGCATGCCCGCCGGGCACCAGCACTGAGCACCGCTCCCGCCGGGAACCCCCGCCCGAGGAAGCTGCCGCCCCCCACCGCGCTCAAGCGGCTGCTGCCGCTCGTCCGCCCGTACCGGTGGCCGCTCACGCTCGCCACGCTGGCGCTCATCGCGGGCGCGGGGCTCAACCTCTCGCTGCCGCTCATGATGGGCCGGCTGGTGGATGCCGCCTTCCAGCCCAACGCCCGCGTCACGCTCGATCGCTTTGCACTGCTCCTGTTCCTCATTGTGGTGGCGCAGGCGGTCCTCAACGCCGTGCAGGCCTACCTCCTGAGCTCCACCGGCGAGAGGGCCGTGGCCGGCCTCCGCCGTACCCTCTTCTCGCGCCTGCTGGACCAGCCCCCCGGCTTCTTCGCCGACCGGCGCACGGGCGAGCTCACCAGCCGCCTCACCACCGACATCGCGCAGCTGCAGGGCACGGTCAGCCACCAGATCGCCGAGTTCTCGCGGCAGGTGCTCACGCTCGCCGGCGCGGTGACGCTCCTCGCCATCACCCAGCCGCGGCTCACGCTCACCGCGCTCGCGGTGATTCCCGTGGCCGTGACCACGGCCTTCTTCTTTGGCCGCCGGCTCCGCCGCATGAGCACCGGGGTGCAGGACAAGGTGGCGGAGGCCACGGCGGTGGCGGAGGAGGCCTTCAGCCAGATCCGCACCGTGCAGAGCTTCGCCATGGAGGAGTGGGAGCGGACCCGCTTCTCCGACCGGGTGGACGCCATCGTGGCGGCGGCGGTAGTGCGGGCGCGGGTGCGGGGGATGTTCTTCGGGGCCATCACCTTCGCGGCGTTCACCGCGGTGGTGATCGTGCTCTGGCAGGGCGGCGTGCTGGTGAGCGAGGGGAAGCTCACGGCCGGCGAGCTCATCACCTTCCTGATCTACACCATCACCATCGCGGGGTCGGTGAGCTCGCTGGCGTCGTTCTTCAGCGTGTACCAGGAATCGGTGGGGGCGGCGGAGCGGGTCTTCGAGCTGATCGAGCGGCCGAGCCCCATCACCAACCCCGCCACGGCCGCCGCCCTGGCGGCCCGGCCCCGGGGGGAGCTGGCCCTGGAGCAGGTGTCATTCCAGTACCAGGCCGGGGAGGACCAGCCGTGGGCGCTCCGGCAGGTGGACCTCCGGGTCCCGGCCGGCCAGATCGTGGCCCTGGTGGGCCCCTCCGGCGCCGGGAAGACCACCCTCGTGAGCCTCCTCCCCCGCTTCTGGGACCCCACCGACGGGGTGATCCGCCTCGACGGCCAGGACCTCCGCTCCCTCAACCTGGGCGACCTCCGCCGGGCCATCGGCGTGGTCCCCCAGGAGCCGGCCCTCTTCAGCGGCACCATCCGGGAGAACATCGCCTACGCCCGCCCGGGGGCCCCAGCGGACGCCGTGGAGGCCGCCGCCCGGGCCGCCCATGCCCACGAGTTCATCGAGCGCCTGCCCGGCGGCTACGACGCCCTGGTGGGCGAGCGGGGGGTGAAGCTCTCGGGCGGCCAGCGGCAGCGGATCGCCATTGCCCGCGCCATCCTCAAGGACCCCGCCGTCCTGATCCTGGACGAGGCCACGAGCAGCCTGGACAACGAATCGGAGCGGCTCATCGAGGACGCGCTGGACCGGCTGCTGGTGGGGCGGACCACGGTGATCATTGCCCACCGGCTCAGCACGGTGCGGCGGGCGGACCGGATCGTGGTGCTGGATCACGGGCGGATTGTCGAGGAAGGCACCCACGCGGCGCTGCTCGAGCGGGGCGGGCTGTATGCTCGGCTGTACCAGCAGCAGTTCCGGGACTGAGGCGATCCGGGGCCGCGCCGGCGAGTGGCCGTCGCCTCGCAGCCGAAGCTGCCCCAGCAGTGGATCTTGGCATGTCGGCATCCCCGACCCCGGCGTCCTTCATCGAGCGCGTGGCTACGGCGCTTGCCCCGGTGCCTACGGCACTTTGGGACAGCGCTACGGCGCTTTTACCTTGTCCTACAGCGCTTTGGCAGAGCGCTACAGCACTTTTTCCTCGTCCTACGGCACTTTGGAGGAGGCCTACGTCACTTTTCCACAGCGCTACGGCACTTCAGAGTTCCCCTACGCCTCTAGAGCTTCGCGTTACGGCGCCAGAGCGACGGACTACGGCCCTGGAGCGTGCCCCTACGACACTCACGCGACTGGCTACAGCGATAGAGCGGTCCCCTACGGTTCTCGAGCGAGACACTACGGCTCTAGCGCCTCTGGCTACGCCACTTTAGGAAGCCGCTACGACACTTTGGTGGGCCCCTCCAGCGCTTGCGGCGGCCGCTACCGCACTTGCGACTCCCGCTACGCCACTTGTGCGAGCCCCTC
>JBGAOL010000262.1:0-6015 GCA_044221825.1 Gemmatimonadales bacterium | reverse complement strand
ACCTCTACCGCGACCGGCTCCGCGACATGGAACGTTCCCGCGCGCCGCGGGCGTCGGCCGAGGCGGGGGCCGGGTGAGGTTAGCTTTCGGGGAAAGGAGTGAAGCATCATGACCGACATCGTCGCCACCGACGCCCCCGCCGCCGAGCCGGCCGCGCCGCCGCCCTGGCTGGAGGAGCTGCCCCCGCGACAGATCGTGGCGGAACTCGATCGCTATATCGTGGGCCAGGACGCCGCCAAGCGCGCCGTCGCCATCGCCATCCGGAACCGCTGGCGCCGCGCCCAGGCGCCGGAGGAGATCCGCGATGAGATCACGCCCTACAACATCATCCTCATCGGCCCCACGGGGGTCGGCAAGACGGAGATCGCGCGCCGGCTGGCGCGGCTCGCGGGCGCGCCCTTCGTGAAGGTGGAGGCCACCAAGTTCACCGAGGTGGGCTACGTGGGCCGCGACGCCGAGTCCATGGTGCGCGAGCTCGTGGACGCGGCCATCAGCATGGTGCGCACCGAGCGCGAGGACGAGGTCTATCCCACCGCGGAGCAGCGCGCCGAGGAGCGGCTGCTCGACATCCTGCTGCCGCCCATGCCGGAGCCGCCGCCGGCCGAGGACAAGAAGGAGAAGCGCCCGGGGATCTTCGTCGTGGGGCCGGCCGGCCAGGCCAGGGCCGAGCCCGCCGAGGGCGAGGGGGAGCGCCGCAACCGCTCGCGCGAGAAGCTCCGGACGCTGTTGCGCGACGGGAAGCTCGACGACCGCGAGGTGGAAGTGGAGGTCACCCCGCAGGGCTACCCGATGCTGGAGCTGATGCAGCCCCCGCAGGGCATGGAGGGCGAGAACATCAACTTCATGGAGATGATGCAGGAGATGCTGCCCAAGCGGAAGAAGCGCCGCCTGGTCCGCGTCCCCGAGGCCCGCCGCATCCTCATCGACGAGGAGCTCAAGAAGCTGGTGGACATGGACGACGTGGTGAACGAGGCGCTCGACCGCACCGAGAACCACGGCATCCTCTTCATCGACGAGCTCGACAAGATCGCCGGCGAGCGCGGCCCCGCCACGGGCCCCGACGTCTCCCGCGAGGGGGTGCAGCGGGACCTGCTGCCCATCGTGGAAGGCAGCACCGTGCAGACCCGCTACGGCTACGTGCGCACCGACCACATCCTCTTCATTGCGGCCGGCGCCTTCCACGTGAGCAAGCCCTCGGACCTGATCCCGGAGCTGCAGGGCCGCTTCCCGATCCGCGTGGAGCTGACGCCGCTCACCGAGGCGGACTTCATCCGCATCATGACCGAGCCCGAGAACTCGCTCACCCGCCAGTACCAGGCGCTGGTGGCGTCCGAGGGCGCGGAGCTGGTGCTCACTCCCGATGGCATCGAGGAGGTGGCCCGGGTGGCGTGGCTGGCCAACGACCGGATGGAGAATATCGGCGCGCGGCGGCTGCACACCGTGATGAGCGCGCTCATGGACGAGGTGCTCTTCGAGCTGCCAGACTATCCCGAGAAGCTCATTCGCTTTGACCGGGCCGGGGTCCGCCAGCGGCTCGTGAAGATCGTGGACGACGACGACCTGCGGCGTTATATCCTGTAGGCATGACCCTCCGACAACTCGCCCTCCTCGCCGCGGCGGCGCTCCTGCCCGCCGCGGCCCTGTCCGCCCAGGCCCGTCCCCTCGTCATCACCAACGCGCTGCTCTATGACGGCAGCGGCAGCCCCGCGGTCCGGGGCGGCGTCCGCGTGGTGAATGGCCGCATCACCGCCGTGGGCAGCGTGACACCCGCGCGCGGCGACTCGGTGGTGGACGCAGGGGGCCTGGCCCTGGCGCCCGGCTTCATCGACGCCCACAGCCATCACGATGGCGACCTGGAGCGCCTCCCCGACGCCCTCGGCGCCGTGAGCCAGGGGATCACGACGATCATCGTGGGCCAGGACGGCGGGTCCAACTATCCGCTGGCCGGCTGGTTCCGCCAGCTCGAGCGGGCGCCCGCCGCCATCAACGTGGCCAGCTACGTGGGCCACGGCACCGTGCGCGACCTGGTGCTCCGGGGCGACTTCCGCCGCCACGCCACCCTGGAAGAGGTGGGCCGCATGAAGGTGCTGGTGCGCCAGGAAATGGCCGCCGGCGCCCTCGGCCTCTCGAGCGGGCTCGAGTACGACCCCGGCATCTTCTCCGACCGCGCCGAGGTGCTGGCCCTGGCGCAGGCCGCGGCCGACCAGGGCGGCCGCTACATCAGCCACATCCGGAGCGAGGACCGCTGGTTCTGGGATGCCATCGACGAGATCGTGACCATCGGGCGCGTCACCCGGATGCCGGTCCAGATCTCGCACGTGAAGCTGGCGATGGCGCCCCTCTGGGGGCAGGCCGACTCGCTGCTGGCGCTGCTCAATGCGGCGCGCGCCCAGGGCGTCAACGTCACCGCCGACATCTACCCGTACCCCTACTGGCACTCCACCCTCACCGTCCTCTTCCCGGCGCGCGACTACACCGACCGGCGGGAGGCGGAGCTGGCCGTCACCGAGATCTCGACCCCGGCCGGCATCCGGCTCGGCAAGTACCGGCCCAACCCGGAGTTCGCGGGCAAGACGCTGGCCGAGATCGCGCCGATGCTCGGCATGGACTCGGTCTCGGCGCTGATCGAGCTGATCCGCCGCTCCGAGCAGCTCAAGGCCGAGGGCTACGACGACGTGGAGAGCGTCATCGCCACGAGCATGATGGAGCCGGACATCGAGAAGCTCATCGCGTGGCCGTACACCGCTTTCTGCACCGACGGCGCGCTCGACGGCGCCCACCCGCGCGGCTTCGGCAGCTACCCGCGCTTCCTGGGGCGCTATGTGCGCGAGCGGCACGTCCTCACCCTGGCCGAGGCGGTGCGCCGCGCGTCGGCGCTGGCGGCGGACAATGCGGGCATCACCGGCCGCGGCCGCCTGGCGGCGGGGCAGGCTGGGGACCTGGTGCTCTTCGATCCCGCGACGATCCTCGACAACGCCACCCCCGCCGAGCCGCACGCCACCAGCACCGGCATCCGGGCGGTGTGGGTGAACGGCACCCTGGTCTATGACGGCGTGAAGACGACGGGCGCCCGCCCCGGCCAGGTGATCCGCCGCGGGGTGCCGTGATCGAGGTCCTCCCGCGCGACCTCGCGCGGCGGCTGGGCCGGGTGGCGGGCGCGCTCGCCACCATCCTGGTGCTCGGCACGGCCGGGTACATGTGGCTCGAGGGCTGGTCGCTGCTCGACGGGCTCTACATGGTGATCACCACCATCGCCACCGTGGGCTTCGGCGAGGTGCACCCGCTCTCGCCCCGGGGGCGGGTCCTCACCATCCTCATCATCCTGTCGGGCACGGGCGCGCTGGCGTTCCTGCTCGGCACCATCGTGGAGTACATCGTCGGCGGTGAGCTGACCGGCGCGCTCAGGAGGCGACGCGTGCAACACCAGATCGACCGGCTGCACGGCCACTACATCATCTGCGGCCACGGGCGGGTGGGGAACGAGGTGGTGCACGAGCTCGAGGAGCGGAAGGTGCCGCTCGTCATCGTGGACCGCACCGAGCCCCCCGGCGAGATCCTCCACGGCCACGCCTTCCTGGCCGGCGATGCCTCCGACGACACGCTGCTGCAGCGCGCCGGCGTGGCCCGCGCCCGCGGCCTCGTGGCCGCCGCGGGCGACGACAACGTGAACATCGTCATCGTGCTCACGGCGCGCGCGCTCAATCCCGAGCTCGTCATCGTGGCCCGCGCCAGCCATCCCGCGGCGGAGCCCAAGCTGCTGCGCGCCGGCGCCACCCACGTCATTTCCCCGTACCGCATCGGCGGCCGCCGCATGGCCACGCAGCTGGTCAACCCGCGCGTCACCGACTTCCTGGACCGCGTGCTCCACGCCGGCGACCTCGCGGTCTGGATCGAGGAGACCATCGTGGGCCCCAAGGGCCTGGCCGGCCGCACCTTCGGCGAGGCGGCGATCCCCGACAAGACCGGTGTCAACCTCCTGGCCGTGGTCCGCGGCGGCAACGGCCCCATGCTCACCCACCCCGCCCCCACCGACCGCCTCGACGCCGGCGACGTGCTCATCGCCTTCGGCACCCGCGAACAGCTCGGCAAGCTGGCGGCGCTGGCGGGAGGGGCTTCCGGGTAGGCTTGGTGCGTCGTTTCACCGCAGAGGCGCGGAGGCGCGGTGGGCCGCAGAGGATCTGCGCTCGGAGAGGGGGGCGGCTCAAGGGCAGTGCGGTGAAGTGAGGGTGGTTTGGTGCACGAGTGGGGAGCGGCGCCCCACCCGAACCCACATCCACAAACACAACGCGGGGCTCGTCCTGAGACGAGCCCCGCGTTGCGTGCAGGTCCTCTGCGGCCCTCCGCGTCTCCGCGCCTCCGCAAACCACAGCGCCCCCAGGTTCCGCCTCACACCGTCCGCGTCGGCAGCCGGAGCAGCACCGCGATCCAGCCCACGCCGAGCCCGCCCACCACCACCTTGCCCGCCGGGTTGCGGGATGAAGAACAGCACCGGCTCCCGATCGACACCGCAATGAACACCACCGCCATGACCTTGTGCTTGATCGCCACCGACCGATGGTCGCGCCAGTTGATGATCATGGGCCCGAAGGTCTTCGTGTTGAGGAGCCAGTTGTAGAACCGCGCCGAGGCACGCACGTAGCAGGCGGCGGCCAGCAGCAGGAAGGGCGTGGTGGGGAGGAGCGGCAGGAAGGCGCCGAGCACCGCGAGGCCCACCGAGAGGTGGCCGGCGGCCAGCAGCCAGAACCGCACGGCCCCGCTCCGCACCAGGCGGAGTTCGTGGCTGTAGTCCTTGGGGCCGTCCGATTGCCGAATACCTGAGTTCATAGGTCGGAATTATGTCTTTCTCTTAGTCTCGGCGCCAGTCACCCCAAACTTGCCCCCTCCCGGAAGGCGGCGGTAGTATCCGCTGCCATTGTGTGCCAATTTGGCTGACGCCCGAGCCCCGACCCGATGACCCCCAAGCGCGACTTCCTGGCCCTCACCGATTTCACCCCAGCCGAGCTGGAGGGGGTGCTCTCGCTGGCGCTGGCCATGAAGTCCGGCACCGACCGGCGCCAGCCGCTCACCGGCAAGACGCTCGCGATGATCTTCGGGAAGAGCTCCACCCGCACCCGCGTCTCCTTCGAAGTCGGCACCCGCCAGCTCGGCGGTCACGCCTGTTCTCTCCGGCGCGAGCTGCAAGCTGGGCCGCGGCGAACTGATCCGTGACACGGCGCGCGTCCTGTCCCGCTATGCGGACGGCATCATGATCCGCACCTACGCGCACGCCGAGGTGGCGGAGTTCGCGCTTTGCGACGGTGCCGGTGATCAACGGCCTCGCCGACAAAGGCCACCCCTGCCAGATCCTTGCCGACCTCCTCACCATGCGCGAGGCGCTCGGCGGCTGGGCCAGGAAAGTGGTGGCCTGGGTGGGCGACGGCAACAACATGGCCAACAGCTGGCTCGAGGCCGCCGGCCTGCTCGGCTTCGAGCTCCGCGTGGCCTACGCCGAGGGCTACGAGCCGGACCACGCGACGTACGAGTGGGCCGCCGCGCGCACCCGGGTGCTCGTCACCGAGCTCCCCGAGGAGGCAGTGGCCGGCGCTCACGTGATCAACACCGACGTCTGGACCTCCATGGGCGACGAGGGAGAGCGACGCCCCTGCCTGGCCTTCACCGGCTACGCCGTGGACGGGAAGCTCATGGCGCAGGCCCGTCCCGACGCCATCTTCCTGCACTGCCTCCCCGCCCATCGTGGCGAGGAGGTCACCGAGGCGATGCCTCGGGGCCCGCAGTCCCGGGTCTTCGACCAGGCCGAGAACCGCCTGCACGCGCAGAAGGCGCTCATGGCCACGCTGATGGGCTGAGCGCGGCGCTCTTCTTCTTCTACACACTGGAATCCGATGACCACGCTGCTTCGCACCCCGCTCTTCGACACCCACCGCGCCCTCGGCGCCAAGATGGTGCCCCTTCGCCGGCTGGGAGATGCCGGTCAGTATCCCGCGGGGATCCTCGCCGAGCACAAGGCGGTGCGCA
>JBGAOL010000261.1:0-6102 GCA_044221825.1 Gemmatimonadales bacterium | reverse complement strand
ATGACGCTGGAGCGCGGCTTCGACCAGTCGCGCAACGTGCAGGCGCGGCTCGGGCGGCTCACCACCGACTTCGCGATCGCGCTGCTGCTGGTGCTGGTGACGCTGCTGCCGCTCGGCGTGCGGGCGTCGCTGGTGGTGATGATCTCGATACCGCTGTCGCTGGCCATCGGGGTGACGCTGCTCGACGCCGCGGGGTTCACCATCAACCAGCTGAGCATCGTGGGCTTCGTGATCGCGCTCGGGCTGCTGGTGGACGACTCGATCGTGGTGGTGGAGAACATCAGCCGCTTCCTGCGGGCCGGGATGCCGCGGCGGGAGGCGGCGATCGCGGCCACGCGGCAGATCGCGGTGGCGGTGCTCGGGTGCACGGCTACGCTGGTGGTGGCCTTCCTGCCGCTCATGGCGCTCCCGGGGAATCCGGGGAAGTTCATCCGCTCACTGCCGGTGGCGGTGGTGTTCACGGTGCTGGCCTCGCTGCTGGTGTCGCTGACCGTGATCCCGTTCCTGGCGAGCCTTGTCCTCAAGGAGCAGGAGGAGGAGCACGGCAATGCGGCGCTCCGCGGCCTGACCTGGCTGATCGACCGGAGCTACGGCAGCTGGCTGCACCGTGCGCTGGCACGCCCGCGGCTCACGCTGGTGCTGGCGCTCGGCCTGGTGCTCGGGAGCGTGGCGCTGGTGCCGGCCATCGGCTTCAGCCTCTTCCCCAAGGCGGACACGCCCCAGTTCCTGGTGCGGATCACCACCCCGGACGGCAGCTCCCTGGCCGAGACGGACCGCGCCGCGCGGGCGGTGGAGCGGACCCTCGCGGGCGTGCCCGAGGTCCGGACGGTGCTCATGAACGTGGGCCGCTCCAACCCGGACATCTACTACAACATCATCCCGCGGAACGAGCGGCCCACGGTGGCCGAGGCGTTCGTGCTGCTGCACCACTTCGAGCCGGGGCGGACACCGGCGCTGCTCGACTCGCTGCAGCGGGTCTTCGACGGCTATCCGGGGGCGCGGATCGAGGTGACGGCCTTCGAGAACGGGCCGCCGATCGACGCGCCGATCGCCTTCCGCCTGGTGGGGGGCGACCTGGACACGCTGCGCACGCTGGCCGCGCGGCTCGAGGACGCCATCGCGGCGGTGCCGGGCACGCGGAACGTGGTGAACCCGGTGGCACTCCGCTCCACGGCGCTCCGGGTGGCGGTGGACCGCCAGAAGGCCGGGCTGCTCGGCATCCCGACCGCGGAGATCGACCGCACGGTCCGCATGGGGCTGGCGGGCCTCGAGGTGGCCACCCTACGCGATGCCGCCGGGGAGGACTACACGGTGCGGGTCCGGCTGCCCGCCGTCGCGGGGGGCCGCGGCGTGCCGCGGAGCCTCGACGGGACCCCGGCGCCCGCCGCGCTCGACGAACTCCACGTGGCCTCGGTGACCGGCCGCCAGGTCCCGCTGCGCCAGGTGGCGGCCGTGCGTCTCGAGGCGACCACCCCGGTGATCCAGCACTACAACCAGGAACGGAGCGTCACGGTGACGGCCGGCGTGGCCGCCGGCCACAACACCGACCGGGTCACCAAGGCGATCCTCGCGCGGCTGGCGGCGTGGGACCTGCCCGCCGGCTATCGCGTGATCCCGGCCGGCGAGATCGAGAGCCGTGAGGAGAGCTTCGGCGGCCTCGGCACGGCCATCATCCTGGCGGTGTTCCTCACGCTGGCCATCCTCGTGCTCGAGTTCCGCACCTTCCGGAGCACCCTGATCGTGGCGTCGGTGATCCCGCTCGGGGTCGTGGGCGGGCTGGTGGCGCTGTTCCTGAGCGGCAACACCCTGTCGTTCACGGCGATGGTGGGGTTCGTGGCGCTGGTGGGGATCGAGATCAAGAACTCGATCCTGCTGGTGGACTACACCAACCAACTCCGCACGGAGGGGGTGCCGCTCGGGGAGGCCATCGAGCGGGCGGGGCGGGTGCGGTTCCTGCCCATCGTCCTCACCACGCTGACGGCGGTGGGCGGGCTGGTGCCGCTGGCGCTCGAGGGCTCGTCGCTCTACTCGCCCCTGGCGCTGGTGATCATCGGGGGACTCGTCAGCTCCACGCTGCTGGCCCGGCTGGTGACGCCGGTGATGTACCAGCTGCTGGCCCCGGCCGTGGAGCCGGAGCCGGTGGCGCCGGCCAGCCTGCCGGCGCTGGCCGTGGCGGCGGGCTAGGGGGCGGCGCGCGCGGTCCCGGGCTACGCGCGGCCGAGGACCTGCCGGATCTTCCGGAGCAGCGCCAGGGGGGTGTAGGGCTTGGAGAGGAAGGCCACCTCGTCGTGCTGGATGCCGTGGCGCACCACGGCGTCGTCGGTGTAGCCGCTGGTGTAGAGGACCTTCATCTCGGGGTAGCGCGGGCGGAGCGCCTCGGCGAGGGCGTGCCCGTCCATCCGCGGCATCACCACGTCGGTGAGCAGCAGGTGGATCAGGCCGCTGTGGCGGCCCAGCACCTCGAGCGCCTCCTCACCGTTGCTGGCCTGCAGCACGGTGTAGCCCTGGGCGCGGAGGGCGGGGGCCGCGATGCGGCGCAGGCTGTCCTCGTCCTCGACGAGGAGGATGGTCTCGCTGCCGCGCACGTTGAGGGCGCCGGTGCGGCCCGCGGCGCCGCCGAGGGCCTCGAGGGCGGGGGGCAGGTAGATGTGGAAGGTGGTGCCGCGGCCCGGCTCGCTCTCCACCTCGAGGTGGCCGCCCGCCTGCGTGACGATGCCGTGCACCACGGCGAGGCCGAGGCCGGTACCCTTGCCCACGCCCTTGGTGGTGAAGAACGGCTCGAAGATGCGGGCCCGCACCTCGGGGGTCATGCCGGTCCCGGTGTCGCTGATGCTGAGGCGCATGGGGTGCGCCAGGCCCGGCACCGGCGTCATGCCCGGGTCCGGCTCATCGAGGGCGGTGGTGATCTGCAGCCGGCCGCCGGTGGGCATCGCGTCGCGGGCGTTGACGGCCAGGTTCATCAGCACCTGGCTCCACTGGCCGGGGTCCACCTTCACGGGTGGCAGGCCGGGGGCCAGGGTGGTGGTGAGCTCCACGTCCTCGCCGAGGAGGCGGCGGAGCATCTTCTCGGTGTCGAGGATGATGGTGTTGAGGTCGCAGACCTTGGCCTCCACCACCTCGCGGCGGCTGAAGGCCAGCAGCTGGCGCGTGAGGCTGGCGGCGCGCTCGCTGGCGTGGCGGATCTCGTTGAGGAGCTCCGCGGTGTCCCCCTCGGTGGGGAAGGTGGTCAGCAGGAGCTCGGTGCAGCCGCCGATGACGGTGAGCCAGTTGTTGAAGTCGTGCGCCACGCCGCCGGCCAGCTGGCCGATCGATTCCATCTTCTGCGTCTGCCGGAGCTGGGCCTCGAGGTGCCGGCGCTCGGTGACGTCCTCGGCCACGCCGGCGATGCGGATCACGGCGCCCTCCTCGTCGCGCACGGGGAAGGCCCGGTCGCGCACCCAGCGGATGGCGCCGTCGGGGCGGACCACGCGGTACTCCTCGTCGTACGCGCCGGTGCGCTGCCGGGTCCGGGCCGCCTCATTGACGCGGGCCCGGTCGTCGGGGTGCACGGCCTGGAGCCAGCGGTCGGGGGCGGCGAGCAGCGCGCTGGGGGACAGGCCCCAGACGGCCTCACACGCCGGGCTCACGTACACCACCTCGTCGGTGGCAGCGTCGGTCATCCAGAACACTTCCCGCACCCCTTCCGCCAGCTGGCGGAACCGCTCCTCGCTCTCGCGGAGCGCGGCCTCGGCCGCACGCCGCTGGGTGACGTCCTGCATGGCGGTGAGCCAGAAGGCCTCCCCCTGCAGCATGACGCGCTCGGCGGACAGCAGGGCATGGCCGGTGGTGCCATCCTTCCGCTGGATAGGCAGCTCCACGCTGGTGAGGCGGCCCACCTGCCCGGCGCGCTGCCAGAGGTGTTCCCGGTCCGCCGGGCTGGCCGCGAGCCCCACCTCGTCCAGCGAGTGCCCCACCACCTTGGCGCGCGTGGCTCGCGCCAGCCGCAGGTAGGCCTCGTTGGCCTCCACCACCTCACGATCGCGGGCACGGATGAGCATCATCCCCACCGGGCTCAGCTCGAACACCTGCCCGAAGCGCGCCTCCGAGATCCGGAGCGCCGCGCGCAGCTCCTGGCCCTCGGTGAGGTCCAGGTAGGTGGCCACGATGCCGACGACGCGGCCGTCGTGGTCGTGCAGGGGGGCCGTGGAGATGCTCACGTCCACCAGGCGCCCGTCCCGGGCCTGGCGCTGCGTGAGGTAGGAGCCGAGGTGCTCCCCCCGCCGGGTCTTGTCCCGGATGGTCTCGTGCCCTTCCCGCAACTCGGCGGGCACGATCGGCATCGGTTGCCCCAGCACCTCCGCCTCGGTGTAGCCGAAGAGCGCGCTGGCCGCCCGGCTCCAGAGCAGGACGCGGGTCTCGAGGTCGGTGACGATGATCGGGATGGGCGACGCCTCCACCACGGCGCGCAGCTGGTCGGTGGCCTCCCGCACCGCCGCGTCCGCGCGGCGCCGCTCGCCGATGTCCTCCACCGTGGCAATGCGGTAGAGCGGGCGGCCCTGCTCGCCGCGCACCGTCACCAGTTCCACCTGGACCGGCACCACGCTCCCGTCGATCCGCTCATAACTGGACTCGAAGCGCGCGTGCCCCAGGCGATCCGATTCCGCGAGGTGCGCCGCCACCCGGGGGCGCTCGGCTGGCGGATAGAGCTCGGCGATGGGCCGTCCCACCATGTCGGCCACGGCGCGGCCGTGGAGCCGCGCCAGCGCCGGGTTGCAGGCGATGAGCCGGTTGGTCACCGGGTCGGCCATGGCGATGCCGTGGGCGCAGTGCTCGAAGGCGTCGGCCCAGCGCCGGATCTCGGCCGCGCTCTCGCGCTCCGCCGTGATGTCGGTGCGGATGGCGATGTACTGGAAGGGCACGCCCGCGTCGTCGAGGAACGGCACGATGGTGGTGGCCACCCAGTACAGCGAGCCGTCCCGCGCGCGGTTGCAGATGTCCCCCTGCCAGATGTCGCCCGCGCCGATGGCGCGCCAGATCCCGGTGTAGAACGCCGGCGGGTGCACGCCCGACTTGAGGATCCGGTGGTTCTGGCCGATCAGCTCCTCCCGCCGGTACTTCGAGATCCGGCAGAAGTTCTCGTTGACGTAGGTGATCGTGCCCTCGGCGTCGGTGATGGCGACGATGGCGTGGTGGTCCAGCGCCTCCCGCAGGTCGCGCAGCTCCTTGAGCGTGGAGCTGGCCCACTGCTCCAGCCGCTTCCGCTCCGTCACCACGGTCACGAACCCGTGCCAGCGGATGCCGCCGTCGGCCTCCGGGATGGGCCGGGACTGCGCCTCCACCCACAGCTCCCCGCGCGCCGGGTGGCGGACCCGCCACTCCCGGTGCCAGGGGGCCAGCGCCTGCGCCGACTGCTGGATGCTGCTCAGCAGCCCGGCCAGGTCCTCGGGGTGGGTCAGCGAGAACACGGGCGTGGCGTCCTGCGCCAGGCGGTCGGCCCGCACCCCGAAGATCGACTCCACGCCGGCGCTGGCGTACGGGAGGGAGAACCGGCCCGCCGCATCCATCCGGAAGGTGAACATCACCCCCGGCGCCGTGGCGCCCAGCTCCGTCAGCTGCTCGTCGCGCTCCGCGAGCGCCTCGCGCGTGCGGTGGGCGTCGTCGATGTCCACCACGGTGCCGTTCCACTTGAGCGGCTGCCCGGCCGCGTCGCGGCGCATGGTGGCGCGGATCTCGAACCAGCGATAGGTGCCGTCCCGCCCCTTGAGCCGCACCTCGTGGTGGACGCCCTGGTGCGTGGCGACGGCCCGCTCGATCACCGCGACCATGGCCGCCAGGTCGTCCGGGTGGACGTGGGCCAGCCAGCCGCCGCCCGTGCCCAGCACCGGCTCCTCACCGCTGTAGGCGGTCCACTGCGGGCTCACGAAGTCGAAGTGCCCCGCGGGGTCCGCCGTCCACACGATGGCGGGCAGCGCCTCCGCCAGCTCGCGGAAGCGCTGCTCGCTCCGCTCGAGGGCGAGGGTGGCTTCCTGCTCGGCCGTCACGTCCCGCACGGTGCCGATCAGCCGCACGGGCCGGCCCTCGGCGTCGTACGACGCCCGCGCGATGTCCTCCACCCAGCGCACC
>JBGAOL010000260.1:0-6417 GCA_044221825.1 Gemmatimonadales bacterium | reverse complement strand
TCATCGACCTCGGCGACCGCACCGTGCTCCCCGGCCTCATCGACGCCCACACCCACCTCCTGCTCCAGGGCGACATCACCGCCCAGGACTACGACGACCAGCTCCTCAAGGAATCGATCCCCTACCGCGCCATCCGCGCCACCGCCGCCGCCCGCATCGCCCTGCTGAACGGCTTCACCACCCTGCGTGACGTCGAGACCGAGGGCGCCATGTACGCCGACGTGGACCTGAAGACCGCCATCAACCGTGGCGTCATTCCCGGCCCCCGGCTGTTCGTCTCCACCCGCGCCTTCAGCGCCACCGGCATGTACCCGCTCTCGGGCTACTCCTGGGAGCTCAAGGTCCCGGACGGGGTGCAGATCGTGGACGGTGTGGACAACATCCGCCGCGCCGTGCGTGAGCAGGTCAAGTACGGCGCCGACTGGATCAAGGTGTACGTGGACCGCCGCTACTACGCCGGCGAGGACGGCCGGCTCCACAGCTGGGTCAACTACACCGACGAGGAGCTCAAGGCCTTCGCCGACGAGACCCACCGCCTCGGCAAGAAGATCGCCGGCCACGCCATCGGCTGGGACGGCATCGACGCGGCGCTTCGCGCCGGCTTCAACACCATCGAGCACGCCGACGGCCTCACGCCGGACCTCATCGACCGCATGGTGCGCCAGAAGGTCTACTGGTGCCCCACCATCTTCGTCGGCGCCTACGTGGCCGAGGGCCGCGGCGGCATCTGGCCGCGAATGGTGGAGTACATGCGTGTGGCCTTCGGCGAGGCGGTGCGCCGCGGCGCGTCGCCCTACATCAGCTACGGCACCGACGCCGGCGGCTACGCCTGGACCGAGCCGCAGGCGCGGGAAATGAGCTACATGACGCGCTATGGCATGCCGCCGATGCAGGTCCTCAAGAGCGCCACCAGCGTCGCCGCCCGCCTCCTCGACCAGACCGCCAACGTCGGGTCCATCGCCGAAGGCCGCTACGCCGACCTCATCGCCATCCAGGGTGACCTGCCCAGGACATCACCCTCATGGAGCGCGTGACTTCGTCATGAAGAACGGCGTGGTCTACAAGCGCGACGGGCGGAGAGCTAGTACGGTGGAGCTATGCCCGCCGACTCGATCTCAATCCTCGTGCACGATCCTCGCCGAGATGACAAGCCGCTACGGGTCAGCGAATGAAGCGGGGCTCGTCCTGAGACGAGCCCCGCTTCTCACGCTGTTCCTCTGCGGCCCTCCGCGTCTCCGCGCCTCTGCAGTGAAAACCGCGCCGAGCCCCCTCCTACTCCGCCCCCATGAACGGATACCGGTAGTCCGTCGGCGGCACCAGCGTTTCCTTGATGCTCCGCGCCGAGACCCAGCGGAGGAGGTTGAGCACGAGCGGCCTTGTCGTTGGTGCCGCTGGCGCGCGCGCCGCCGAAGGGCTGCTGGCCCACCACCGCGCCGGTGGGCTTGTCGTTGAGGTAGAAGTTGCCCGCCGCGTGCCGGAGCTCGCGCTCGGCCTCCGCCAGCACCATGCGGTCCTGCGCAAAGACGGCGCCGGTGAGTGCGTACGGGCTGGTGCCGTCCACCACCTTGAGCATCTCGTGCCAGCGCGCGTCGGGATAGACGTGCAGCGTGAGCACCGGCCCGAAGAGCTCCTCGCACATGGTGCGGTAGCCCGGGTCCTCCACCTGGAGCAGCGTGGGTTCGATGAAGTAACCCACGTCGTCCTTGGCGTTGCCGCCGTGGAGGATCGTCACCCCCGCGTCCTTCCTTGCCTGGGCCAGGTAGCCGGTGATCCGGGTGTACGCCTTCCGGTCGATCACGGCGCCCATGAAGTTGCGGAAGTCGCGCACGTCGCCCATGCGGATGTCGCTCATCATGGCGAGCATCCGCTCCTTCACCGTGGGCCACAGGCTCTGCGGGATGTAGGCGCGGCTCGCGGCGCTGCACTTCTGGCCCTGGTATTCGAAGGCGCCGCGCACCAGCCCCACCGCCACGGCGTCGGCGTCGGCGCTCGGGTGCGCCAGCACGAAGTCCTTGCCGCCCGTCTCGCCCACGATCCGCGGGTAGCCGCGGTAGTGGCCCAGGTTCCCGGCCACCGTGGACCAGAGCTGGTTGAAGACGGCGGTGCTGCCGGTGAAGTGGATGCCCGCCAGCTCCCGGTGGGCCAGCAGCGCGTTGCTCACCTGCACCGCCTCACCCGGCAGGAAGTTGATGACGCCGGGCGGCAGCCCCGCCGCCTCCAGCACCTTCATCACGTAGTAGTTGCTGAGCAGCGCCGTGTGCGACGGCTTCCACACCGCCACGTTGCCCATGAGCGCCGGCGCCGTGGGGAGGTTGCCGCCGATGGCCGTGAAGTTGAATGGCGTGATGGCGTACACGAACCCCTCGAGCGGCCGGTGGTCCGTCCGGTTCCACATCCCCGGCCCCGACTCCGGCTGCTCCGTGTACAGCCGCTCCGCGAAGCCCACGTTGAAGCGCCAGAAGTCGATCAGCTCGCAGGCGCTGTCGATCTCCGCCTGGAACGCCGTCTTCCCCTGGCCCAGCATCGTGGCCGCGTTTACCGTGGCGCGCCACGGCCCCGCCAGCAGGTCCGCCGCCTTGAGCAGCACCGCCGCCCGGTCCTCGAACCGCGTCCCCTGCCACTGCTTCCACGCCGCGAGCGACGACGCGATGGCTGCGTCGATCGTCTTCGCATCGGCGAGGTGCGCCTTGGCCAGCACCCGCTTGTGATCGTGCGGCGAGGTGACGTCGATGATGTTCCCGGTGCGGATCTCCTTGCCGCCCACGATCACCGGGATCTCGACCGTCTCCCCGGCCATGCTTTCCAGCCGCGCCTTGAGCGCCGCCCGCTCGGCGGACCCGGGCGCATAATTGAGGATGGGCTCGTTGCGGGGACGCGGAATGTTCGGCACGCCACTCATCGGGACTCCACGACTGGGGGTGAGGGCGGGGAGATTAGCCGGGCGGCTGGCTTTCGGGAAGTCGCCTTTGGCGGGGGGGGCTCGGCGCGGGATTTCACCGCAGAGGCGCGGAGACACGGAGGGCCGCAGAGGACCTGCGCTCGGAGTGGCGAGCCCTCCTCGAGGTAAGTGCGGTGAATTGAGGGTTGCTTGGCAGCACGGTTGGGGCACGGCGGCGCGCCCGAACTCTCACCCCCAAAAGAGCACAGGCTCACCGCGCGGTGAGCCCACCATCCTCGAGCAGGTCCTCTGCGGCCCACCGCGCCGCCGCGCCACTGCGGTGAATACCGCGCCGGGCCCCCTCGAAGCCCCTACGAGTACGCCCCCAGGATGGCCCGCGGCTCCACCGGCCCCGAGCGGCGCACCGGCGCCGGCGGCCGTGGCCCACCGAGCAACTGCACCGCGCTTGGCTGCACCGTGACCGTCCACTGCCGGTCGTAGTGCACGCAGAGCTTCTCGTGCACCAGTCGCGACAATTCGATCTCGAGGTCGTAGCCCCGCGCCGGCGGCTCCCCGCTCCCGTCCGCCCGGAAATGCAGCGCCACCGACCCACCAAGGTCGGTCTCGCCCACGATGCGGCCGTCCACGCGGTTGACGCGCCGCACCCCCGCGTGCTCGTGCCGGTCCTTCCGCATGAGCCGCACGTGCTCGGGATGCACGAAGAATCCCACCCGCGTCCCCGCCGCCGGCAGGTCCGGCCGTTCGGGCCAGTTGGCCGCCTGCAACTCCTGCCCCCGCCAGAGCAGCCGGATGAACTCGGGCGTGCTCTCCAGCACCTCGCCCTCGAGGATGTTGCGGATGCCGAGCACGCTGGCCACCGCCGGTGAGGCGGGGCGCGCCAGCACTTCGCTCTTGGCGCCCTGCTGCAGCACCCGGCCGTTGTCGTACACCACGATCTGGTCGGCCAGCTGGCAGGCCTCGCCCAGGTCGTGCGTCACCACCACGGCGGTCTTGCCGAAGCCGCGGAGCGCCACCGCCAGGTCGTCGCGGAGCGCCCGGCGGAGCGGGCTGTCGAGCGCGGCGAGCGGCTCGTCGAGGAGCAGCAGGTCGGGGTCCACCGCCAGCGCGCGGCCCAGCGCCACCCGCTGCTGCTGCCCGCCCGAGAGCACGGCGGGACGGAGGTCGCGCGCCGCGACGAGACCCAGCCGCTCCAGCATCTCCTCCACCCGCGCCTTCCGCTTCCGCGACGGCCAGCGGCCCAGCCCGTAGGCGATGTTCTCCGCCACCGACAGGTGCGGGAACAGCGCGTAGCCCTGGAACACCATGCCGAGGCGGCGGTCGCGCGTCTTGTGGTTGATGCCGTGCGTGGCGTCGTAGATCACCCGCCCGCGCACCGACACCATGCCGCCGTCCGGCCGCACCAGCCCCGCCAGGCATTGCAGGGTGAGCGACTTCCCCGCCCCCGACGGCCCGAACAGCGCCACCACCCCCTCCTCCGCCTGCCACGCCACGTCGAGCGTGAAGCCGGGCAGCCGCTTGAACAGCTCCACCCCGAGGATCACGCCGCCACCTCCCTCGGCCGGAGCAGCCATCCCGTCATCAGCAGCACCGCCGCCACGCCGATCATGGTGAGCAGCGCCAGCTGGTTGGCGTCCTCGAGGCGGTTGGCCTGCACGTGGTCGTAGATGGCCAGCGGGATGGTCTGCGTCCGCCCCGGGATGTTCCCCGCCACCATCAGCGTGATCCCGAACTCGCCCACGGCGCGGCAGAAGGCCAGCATGGTGCCCGCCAGCACCCCGCGCCAGGCCAGCGGCAGCGTCACCGTCCAGAACACGCTCCACTCGCCACGGCCGAGCGTCCGTGCCGCCTGCTCCACCCGCGTGTCCACCAGCTCGAACCCCGCCTGCGCCGCCCGCGTGAACATCGCGAACGACCCCGCCCACGCCGCCAGCACCGCGCCCCGCCAGGTGAAGGCCAGCTCGATGCCCCACGACTCGAGCAGCGCCCCCACCGGTCCGGTCCGGCTCACTAGCACCAGCAGGTAGTAGCCGAGCACCGTCGGGGGCAGCACCAGCGGCAGCATCAGCAGCGCCTCGACGAGCGATCGCCCCGGGAACCGCGTGCGCCCGAGCAGCCACGCCAGCGGCAGCCCCGTCAGGAGCGTCACCAGCGTGGCGATGCCGGCCACCTTGAGCGAGAGCAGGACTGGCGACATCAGGTTCCCCCCGGCCGCGCAAAGCCGTTCCGTGCCATCACCGGCCAGCCCTCGCCCGTGAGGAAAGCCAGGAAGCTGGCCGCCAGGCGGTGCCGCGGACTCCGCGTCATGATCGCGGCTGCCTGGTCGATCGGGGCGTGAAGCGCGGGATCCACCGGGATGGACGCCACGTCCGGCACGCCCACCAGCGACTGGGCCACGATCGCCGCATCGGCCGCCCCGGCCTGCACGTATTGCACGGCCTGCCGCACGTTCTCCCCGATCACGAGCTTGGCCTGCAGTGCGTTCCAGAGGCCGAGGGTCTGCAGCGCCTCCCGCGCCGCCAGCCCGTAAGGCGCCGTCTCGGGATTGGCGATGGCCACGCGCCGCACCCCCGGCAACAACAGGCCCGCGAGGTTCCGGAGCGGCGCCTTCCCCCGGGGCCACGCCAGCGCCAGCCGGCCCTGCGCGTACAGCCGCCGCGAGGCCGGGAGCGCCACGCCGGCCGCCACAAGCCGGTCCACGAACTGGGTGTTGGCCGACAGGAGCAGGTCCGCCGGCGCCCCATGCTCGATCTGCGCGGCGAGATTGCCGCTCCCGCCGAACACCGGGACCACCACTACCCCGGTGCTCCGCTGGAAGGCCGGCAGGAGCTCATCGAAGGCCAGCGCCAGGTCCGCCGCGGCAAACACCGTCAGCGAATCCCGCCCCTGCCCCGCGAGCGGCCCCGCCAGGAGCATCCCGAGCGCCAGGCCGAGCACGGCACGCCTCGGCAGCCGCCGGGCGGTCAGAGGTCCCTCCCGATCATCACCTCGGTGGACTTGATCACGGCCACCACCGGCGCCCCCACGGCCAGGCGGAGCCGCTCCACCGAGCTCCGGGTGATGATGGCCACGAGTGCCTGCCCCCCGATGTCCACCACCACCTCGCACAGCACGCCATCGCCGTCGATGCGGAGCACGGTGCCGCGAAGCTGGTTCCGGGCCGAGAGCTCCACGCCCCGCACCACGCCGTCCTGCGATTCCGCACCGAGCAGCGCCTCGATCCGGTTCCTGGGAAAGAGCCACTTCCGCCCCACCCGCGTGGCCGGCAGCCGCCCGGCCCGCGCCAGGGCCTGCACCCGCTTCACGTTGAGATGAAGGATTCTGGCCGTTTCTGCGGCACTGAGGAGCTGCATGACGTTCCTTGTGTAACCTCGAGCGACCTGCCAGCAAGGCCGCTTAGGTTATCCAAGGACACGAAAAGCGCAAGATCGACCCCGAACCCCAGCCCGCGCACCCGTAGCGGCGGAGCTATGCTCCGCCGACTGGATCTCCGGGATCGTGCACGATGGTTGAGATCGAGC
>JBGAOL010000259.1:0-6065 GCA_044221825.1 Gemmatimonadales bacterium | reverse complement strand
TTCGGCCGCAGCGAGTCCGTACCCTTCGCGCTCCGCGGCGAAGATCGCCAGGTCGGCCGACTGCAGGCGCTCCGCCACCACGGCTGGGGGCTGGGAGCCATCGAAGCGGACGGCGTCATCCAAGCCTAGCTCCCGGGCCCGGGCCTGGAGCGCCCCGCGCTCAGGACCGTCACCTACGAGGGTGAGCGGCATGGTGTGGCCTTCCCGCCGGAGTAGCGCCACGGCGTCGAGCACCAGGTCGATCCGCTTCTGCCGGGTGAGCCGCGCCACCACGATCCACCCCGTCCCACCCTCGCTCCACCGCCCATACCGCTCGGTGGCGGCGGGCATCGGCTGCCGGTGCGCGGGATCCACCATTCGTCCCGTGGTTCGCTCCACCACCTCAGCGAGCGCCGCCGACACGGTGGTGACCACGCGCGCCCGGCGAAACACCGGCTGCGCCAGCGCCCGCGCCGCGGCGGAATTTCGCAGGAGGGCCACGTCGGTCCCATGGCAGGTCACCACCAAGGGCGCCTCAGGCGGCGCCGCCATCCCGCCGGGGATCCACCAGTGGGCGTGCACCAGCTCGGCCCCAGCCGAGAGCTCCTCCCTCACCGCCCGGCGGAGCGCCCGACCCATTGCCAGGGCCCGGAGGGCGCCGCCCAGGCTCCGTCCTGCCTCGGCCATGGTGCCGCGGTAGGCCAGCGTCTCCTCGGCGGGAGTGCCGTAGCGCACTCGGCGGACGGGAACCCCGTCCAGCTCGGGCGCGCCGACCTCACCCCCGTCGCTCGGGGCCACCACCCGCACCTCGGTACCGCGGGCCTGGAGCGCGCCGGCCAGCGAGGCCAGAAACGCCCCCGAGACATCGCCCGGGAAGCGCGGGAAGTTGTGAGTGAGGAAGACGATGCGCAGCCCGTGGTCCTTGGATATGCCACTGGTCACCTCGCCGGAGTGGTCGACGGGCGAGGCGGGAGCCGGAAAGGCTGAAAACTACCTTGCGGGAGAGGGGGGGGACAACGGGTTCCGGTCCGGCAGGCGTGGGAGCGGCCACGGGAGCCGCCCCCTGCCCTGGTCTCGGCTAGCGGAGGAAGATCACCGCACCACCCTGGTCGGTCACGATCGCGGTCCGGCCGCTGGGCTCGTAGGTGGCGTTCCGGGTGTTGAGGCCCACATCGTGGGTCGTGAAGGCGAGTGTCCCGGTGTCCACCACCCGGATGGTGGGCCCGGCACTGGTCACGACGAGCTGGCTGCCGTCGGGCGACAGCGCCAGGCCGTAGGCCGGCATGGCCACGCTCTGGATGCGCTGGCCGGTGACGGTGTTCCAGATGTCGAGCCCCAGGCTCTCGTCGGCGATGTAGAGCTTCGAACCGTCATTGCTCACCGCCATCCGCTGTGGCTGGCCGCCGGTGACGAAGGTGTCCACCGCTGCGTGCGTCTGCCGGTTGTAGACGGTGACGGTCGGCCCGTCACGCGCGCTGATATAGACGTACGGGAGGGTCGGGTGCTCGGCCAGCCCGTTGGAGACGGGACCCACGGTGAACGAGTCCACCTTGCCGCCGCTCGCATCGAGGACGTAGGTCGCGCCGGTGTTGGTGGTGACATAGACTTCTGCCCCGTCGCGCGTCATCAGGAGGTTGAAGCCGTTGCCGGTGAGCGGCACCTCCTTCACCTGTGCCCCCCCGACGAGGTCCACGACGCTCACCGAGTTGCCGAACTGGTTGGTGACATACGCCCGCGTGCCGGCGGGATTAACCGTGACGTGCGGCGGCGTGACCCCCACCCCGATCACATTGCTGGTGAGTGCCAGGCTTGGTAGCTGCCCAACCGCAAGCGCATCGAGTCCCAGCTGCGTGACGAGCACCTTGCCGGTGCTGGTGACGGCCACGCCGTAGGGGGTGCCGCCCAGCGGTGTGACCGTTGCCAGTGTACCGGCCGGGTGACCGATGACGCGAACCGGGAACTGGCCGTTCTGTGCGCCGAGCGTCCAGGAGATGGTGGTAGCGCCATAGGCCTTGCCCTCCACCACCCTGCCGCTCCCCGTGGCCACGGTGGGGTCGCCGGCCTGCAGGGACAGGGCCACGGTTGGGACGCCATGACAACTGAAGAGCCCCGCGGCGAGCGTGTCGCTCACGCCCGGCCAAAGCACCAGTGAGTCGGGGGGCGCCACGAAGGTGGGGGCCACGGCGGCCACGGTCACGGGGACATTCACGACCTGGCCCCCGCTCGCGACGACGATCGTGGCCGAGCCCGGCGCGTTGGCGGCCACGAGGCCGCTGCCGGACACGGCGGCCACCCCACCCGCGGTGGAGTTGAAGCTGAACGTGGCGCCCGGCACGAGGACCCCGGCCGTGTCGCGCAGCTCCACCACGAGCTGGCTGGTGCCGCAGTCGTCGAGGGCGAGGGTGTCCGGGGTGACGCTCAGGATCCGGTCTGGCGCGCTGGGGCCGTTCGAGTCATCCCCCCCGCAGGAAACGAGGAGTGCGAACAGTGCTAGGCGGGCGTGCCGCATGGAAACCTCTGGGCGGGAAGCGGAAGAGCCGCCGGTGCCCGGCGGCTCCATCCAATCTACGGCATCCCCGGCGCCTCGCCAGTCATCGCCGCCGGTGCGTCTCCTCCCGGAACTCCTCCCGCAGCCCCGCCACCATCTCCCCCAGAAACCCGAACCCGAACAGCACGATGCCGCTGATGACCATCGTCTCCACGAGGTTGAGCAGCGGCCGGAAGCCGATTCCGTAGCCGAACCGCAGCACCAGCGCGGCGACCCCGCCGAGGAAGCCGATGACGAACAGCGCCGCGCCGGCCAACCCGAAGAAGATCATCGGCTTCCGCCCAAAGCGCAGCTGGAACCACACCGAAATGAGGTCCAGGACACCGCCCGGGATGCGCTTCCAGGTGAACTTCGAGACCCCCGCCCGCCGCGGATAGAGCGGCACCGGGCGACTCGTCAGGCGGAAGCCGTCGGCCACGGCGATGACCACCATGTAGCGGTGCCAGTCGGGGCGCATGGGGACGCCGGCCATGACCTCGCGCCGCCAGGCCTTCACCGAGTTGAGGTCGGTGGCCTCGACGCCGAAGAGGAGGCGGCAGAGCCCGTTGTAGATCCCCGAGACGAAGGCCTTCTCGTACTTCCCCTGCTTGGTCCCGGTGACGATGTCCGCCTCGCCCCTGAGGATCGGGGTGACGAGCGCCGGGATGTCCTCGGGGAGGTACTGCAGGTCGGCGGGATAGAAGACGTTCACCTCGCCCTGGGCCTCGTCCATGGCCGAGCGGAGGGCGTCGGCGATGCCGCGCTGGCGGCGGTGGGTCACCACCCGGAGGAACGGGTAGCGGCCCTGCAGCTCCTCGAGGACCTCGGCGGTGCGGTCGCGGGAGCCGTCGTTGACCACCACCACCTCGAAGCTGAACCCCGCCTTCCCCAGCGACTCGTCGCACAGCCGCACGAACTCGGGCAGGTTCTCGGCCTCGTCCTTGGCCGGGATGAGCAGGCTCACCTCGGGCAGGCGGCGGTGCGGCGTCATACCCGCTTCCGCATCCGCGCGGGCAGGATGCCGAGCTGGTCGCGGTACTTGGCCACGGTGCGCCGGGCGATCTTGATGCCCTGCTCCTGGAACATCTGCACGATCTGCTGGTCGGTGAGCGGGTCGCCGGTGTTCTCGTCCTGCACCATCTTCTGCAGCTTGGCGCGGATGGAGCGCGCGCTCGCCTCCTCGCCGCTGGCCGTGGAGAGCGCGCTCGAGAAGAAGAACTTGAGCGGCAGCACGCCCCGCGGCGTCTGGACGAACTTCTCGTTCGTCACCCGGCTCACGGTGGACTCGTGCATGTTGATCACCTCCGCGACCTCGCGGAGGGTGAGCGGCTTCAGGTACTCGATCCCCTTGTCGAAGAACTCGCGCTGCCGGTCCACGATGAAGTTCATCACCTTGAGCATCGTCTGCCGCCGCTGCTCGATGGCCTGGATGAGCCAGTTGGCGCTGTTGAGGCGCGAGGTAATGAATTCGCGGTTCTCGGTGGTGAGCTTCTTCCGGTCGCGCGCCAGCTCCTGGTAGGTGCGCGAGAGGCGGAGCCGCGGCACGCCGGTGTCGTTGAGGAAGACGCGGTACTGCCCGTCGATCTTGTCCACCACCAGGTCGGGAATCACGTACCCGTCGCCGCCGGCGGAGTGCTTGAGGCCGGGCTTGGGGTCGAGGCGGGCCAGCTGGTCGGCCGCGGCCTGCACCGTGCCGGGATCGGACTGGACCTTCCGCGCCAGCTCGTTCCAGCGGTGGGCGATGAGGTCGGCGAAGTGGTCCTTCACCAGCCGGTAGGTGAGCGTCGCGGTGGCCTTGCGGTCCTCGAGCTGCAGCAGCAGGCACTCCTGCAGGTTCCGCGCGCAGACCCCCGCGGGATCGAGGCGCTGCAGGATGTGCAGCATCTCCTCGACTTCCCCGAGGGTGTAGTAAGGGATCCCGCTCCGGTCCGGCGCCGGCTCCGGCTCGGCCTCGGGGAACTCGCCGGTGTCGCTGATCAGCGTGGCCCCGCCGGCCGGCACGCCGATCATCATGGGCGCCTCTCCGGGGCGGCGAATCGCGGGCCCGTCGTCGTCGTCGCCCGCGGTCTCGGCGGCGTAGAGCTCGCGGATCTCGTCGTCCTCGTCCTCCCCGGCCCCATCCGCCGGCAGCGTCGGAGGGGGGGCGGGGGTGCGGCCGGCCGCGCGGTCGGCGTGGGCCTCAAGGAGGCGGTTCACCTGGGCGTGGATCTCCTCGAGCGTGGCGTCGAGGTAGCCGTCTTCCTTGATGTTGCCGAGGAACTCCTCCACGAGGAGCTGCTGGCGGGGCGTCAGGTGCAGGAGCAGGAGCTGCTCGCGCAGGTGGTCCTGCAGGTCGAAGCTCTCCACCGACACTGGCTCGGTGTACTCCTTCTCCTCATACTCCTCCCGCGCGCCGCCGGGAACGTCGAAGCCGTTGAGGAGGATCTCCTCCCAGTCGGTCTCGTTCTCCTCCTTGACCTTCTCCTTCTCTTCTTCCTTCGTCGGCTTCTGCTCGCCCTCGGTCACGTCCTCCTCCTCGGGCTCGACGAGCTCGAGGAAGGGGTTCACGAGGAGCTCCTGCTTGAGGTGCAGCTGCAGGTCCATCATGGGCATGTAGAGCATGTCCATGGCCTGGTACAGCCGCGGGTTGATCCGCAGGTCCTGCCGGAGCGAGGTGTGCTGCGAAAGGCCGGTCCTCACGCGACGGCCTCCAGCCGGGCGCGGAGCCGGGCGGTGAGCGTGGGCCCGAGGTACAGCTCGGCCACGCGATCGTCGAAGACGAGGTCGCGGACCGGGCCCGACACCTGCACCTTGCCCTCGAACATGATGTAGGCGCGGTCCACGATGTCGAGCGTCTGCTCCACGTTGTGGTCGGTGATGAGCACGCCAATGCCGCGGTGGCGGAGCCCCGCCACGATGGTCTGGATGTCGTGCACCGCGATCGGGTCCACGCCGGCGAAGGGCTCGTCGAGCAGCATGAACTTGGGCCGCGTCACCAGCGCGCGCGTGATCTCGAGCCGCCGCCGCTCACCACCCGAGAGCGCGTAGGCCTTGCTCTTCCGCAGGTGCTTGATCGAGAGCTCGTCGAGCAGCTGCTCCAGCCGCTCCTTCCGCTCGCTGCGCGAGAGGTCGAGCGTCTCGAGGATGGCCAGGATGTTCTCCTCCACCGTCAGCTTCCGGAACACGCTCGGCTCCTGCGCCAGGTAGCCGATGCCGGCGCGGGCCCGCCGGTACATCGGCGCATCGGTCAGGTCCGTGTCGTCGAGGTGCACCTCGCCCTCGTCGGGGCGGATCAGGCCGGTGATGAGGTAGAACGTGGTGGTCTTCCCGGCGCCATTGGGCCCGAGCAGCCCCACGATCTCGCCCTGCGCCACGTGCACGCTCACCTGGTCCACCACCCGGCGGCGCTTGAAGGTCTTGCAGAGGCCCTTCCCCTCGAGGATGCTGCCGCCCGCCACCGGCTGCACCAGCGCGCCGCTCGGCGGCCGCCGGCGCTGCTCGGCGCGGCCCGCGGCCGATGCCAGGAGCTGCTGCCGCGTGCCCTCGCGATTGGCGCGCGCGGCCTCCCACCACTCGCCCG
>JBGAOL010000258.1:0-6071 GCA_044221825.1 Gemmatimonadales bacterium | reverse complement strand
AGGAGCGAGACGAGGAGCGTGGGGAGACGCGACATCGGGACCTCGGGGTGAAGGGCGCAGCCGCGGCGGGCTGCCGCGGTGCGGGGGGACTGCTATGTCAGGCGGCCCGGACCGGGCCGGTCTTCCAAGAAAGCGCCAATCGGGCCGGGACGCCAGCCGCCGCTATTGCGGCAGGGCAAACGCCATCACCAGGTCGCCCTGCGGGAAGCCGAACAGCGCATTGCCGCCGATGGCCACCGCCACGTACTGCCGGCCACGCACCTGGTAGGTGATCGGCGGCGCGTTGACGCCGGCCGGGGCGGTCCAGGACCAGAGCTCGGTCCCCGTGCTCGCCGCGAGCGCGGCGAAGCGCCCCTGCCCCAGCCCCGAGAAGACCAGCCCGCCCGCCGTAGCCAGCACGCCACCCACCAGCGGCTCCGCCGTGGTCACCTGCCAGCGCACCGCGCCGCCCGCGGCCAGGTCCAGCGCGGTCAGCGTGCCCGATGCCTCACCCGTCTGCTGGGTGCTGGCGTACTGGAGCACGCTGCCGTCGGGCCGGCGCACCTCGTGGGCGATGTAGCGCGTGGGCAGGTGCAGCGCGCCCACATAGAAGAGATGGCGCGTGGGATCGTAGGCACTCGGCGACCAGTTGGCCCCGCCGGCGATACCCGGCGCCACCACCACGCCCTCGCCGGGTGCGGGGGGCATGAAGAGGTTCCGCTGCGGCACGAAGGGCGCCGACTTGAAGAGAAAGCGTCCGTCGCGCCTGTCGAGGACGTACACCCAGCCGGTTTTGGCGGCATGCGCCACGGCGGGCACGCGGCGGCCGTCCACGGTGACGTCGAGCAGCACCGGCGCGCTCGCCACGTCGTAGCCCCAGCGGTCGTGCGGGACCAGCTGGGTGGCCCAGACGAGCTTCCCCGTCCGGGTGTCGAGCGCCACCACGGAGGAGGTGTGCAGGTTGTCGCCGGGACGGGAGGCGTCGGCCATCTGGGGCGACGGATTGCCGGTGCCGAAGATCAGCAGGTGGCGCGCGGCGTCCACCACCGGCGTGCTGTAGATCGAGCCGCCGCCGTATCGCCACGCCTCGGCGTTGGCGCCGAGGGCGGCGCGTTCCGCGTCCAGCGTGCGCGGGAGCGGGACGCCGTCGAGGGTAGTACCGCGGAAGGCCCCTTCCCATCCCGGGCCGGTGATGTCGAAGCGCCATTTCACCTTGCCGGTGCGCGCATCGAACGCCGCCATGAGGCCCGGCCGCCCGTACTGGCCGGCGAGGCCCACCACGGCGAGGCCCTGGTCGGGATGCAGCCCGTAGCCCACGCCGGCGATGCCCACGAAGACCGTGTTGTCGTACACCAGCGGCGCCGCGCCGATGCCGACGCCGGTCTGCCCCGTGGCGCCCACGGTGGAGAGCGGGTCGTCGGCGCGGAGCTGGCGGGTGGTCTCGCTCGAGCCCTGGTACTCGGCCACGGTCACGTCCCAGCGCACGGCGCCGCTCCGCGCGTCCAGCGCCACGAGGCGGCCGTCCACGGTGCCGACGTACACCAGCCCGCGCGCCACCGCCACACCGCGGTTGGCGGGGCCGCAGCAGGGCTTCGTGGTGCGCGACTGGTGGGCGTAGCGCCACAGCTCCCGCCCGTCCCGCGCGTCGAGCGCCACCACGCTGCTCCCGGGCAGCGAGAGGTACATCACCGTGTCCACCACGATGGGCGTGGACTGGAAGGTGGCGGTGATGCCGCTGTGGTAGCTCCACGCGGGCGCGAGCCGCGCCACCGTGGCGGTGTCGAGCTGGCGGAGCGGCGAGAAGCGCTGGCCGCCAAGGTCGTGGCCGTGGAGCGGCCAGCCCTGGGCGGGGAGCACGGCGGGGAGGAGAGCCAGCAGGAGCGCGAAGCGGGACGAGCGGGTCATGGAGCCGACGGAAAGGGAACGCTACCCGGCGAGGACCCGCAAGTGGGTCACGTCGAGCGGCAGGTGCGGGGTGAGGGCGTCCACCACGAGGCTCCGGTGGCAGTGCTCCGGCAGCGCCTCGAGGCACAGCAGGCAGGCGCGGCGGCCGGCACGGATGCGCTCAACGAGCGTGTCGAGCGCGTCCTGCGCTGCGGTGGTCTTCAGGTGCGCCAGGAAGATTTCGCGCAGCGTGGCGTGGTCGCCGGCGCGCGCCGCCTTCCGGCCCTCGGCCGGGGTGCCGAGGTCGCGAAGGTGGAGGTACTCGATGCCCACGGTGGCGAGGTTGGCGGCGAGGGCCGTCTTGGCGAAGCCGGGCCGGCGGGAACTCGCCACGGCGCGGATGTCCACCAGCAGGTCCACGCGGGCGGCCACGAGCGCGTCGAGGAAGCGCGGGACGCTCGCGGCCTCGTAGCCGATGGTGGCGAGGGGAAAGCGCGCAGGCGCCATGGGAGACAGCCCCGCAGGGCCGGGGCACTCGTTGCCCCGGCCCCGCGCGTCCGCTCAGCCGAGGGGAATCTGGCCGGCGTGCCGCGCCAGCCAGGCGTCGAAGTCCTGCAGCGCCGGGTTGAGCTGGCGGGCCACGGCGAGGTCGCGGACGCCCACGAAGTAGTCGTTGAAGTCGCGCTTGAACTGGAACATGTTGCCGAGGTCGTCGGCGCCGGGGAAGCCGAAGCCGCGGTACACCTCGGGCGGCACGCTCACGTAGCCGATGGGCCGGCCGAGGGCGCGGGTCAGCTTGGCGGCCATCTCCGCGCCGCTCAGCGCCTCGCCCGCGATCGCCACCGTCTTGCCGATCCACGCCGCGCCCGCCTTGAAGATCCCGTACGCGCACTTGCCGATGTCCTCGACGGCGATGCCGGGGAGCTTCTTGTCGTCCATGGGGAAGACGAGGTTGAGCGAGCCGTCGGGGCCCTTCTGGGGGCCGGAGCCGAAGTGGATGAGGTTGTCCCAGTAGAACGACGTCACCAGGAACGTGGTGGGCACGCCGAGGTCGCGGAAGAGCTGGTCGGCCTCGCCCTTGGCGTCGAAGTGGGGGACCTTGTACTTGCCGCCGAGGGTGGGCATCCGCGCGTCCGAGAGCGGCACCCACTTCCGGGTGTCCTCGAGCGTGGACCAGACCACGTGGCGCGTGCCCGCCGCCTTGGTGGCGCGGGCCAGGTTCCCCGCCTGCGCCAGCTCCTTCTCGGCCGAGAAGTGCTCCCAGAAGTTGGTGACGAGGAACGCGCCGTGCGCGCCAGCCAGCGCGGCGCGGAGCGACGCTTCGTCGTCCATGTCCGCGGCCACCACCTCGGCGCCGGCGGCCTGGAGGGCGCGGCCCTTGTCGGAGGCGGGATTCCGGGTGACGGCGCGGACCGCGAAGCCCCCCGCGGGATCCGCGAGGATGGCCCGCACCAGGCCCCCGCCCTGCGCGCCGGTGGCGCCGAAGACCGTGATCAGTTTCCGCTCAGCCATGACGAACTCCGGGGCACGAGGTCAGCGACGGACCAGCACCACGCCGTTGGTGGAGCCGGTCACGGGCATGGTGAGGGTGGCCGCGTTGGGCGGCGGGATCTCGACGTGCAGTGTCAGGCGGCCCACCGGCACGTTGAGGAACGCCACCCGCGAGCGGCCGCCGAAGGCGGTGGTCACGTTGAGCGTGGCGGTGGGGACGATGTCGCCGGCGGCGCCGAAGACGAAGGGGCCGACGCCCACGGTGTCGTTGCCCGAGTCGAGCAGGACGATGCTCGAGAGGGCGAGGCCCTCCCGCGGGGTGCCGGCGTCGTCGAGGGTGACGATCACCTCGACGCTGTCGGCGGCGGCGGTGACGCCCACGGCGGTGTACTGCCGCGCGATGTCGGCGAGCGCCGCGATGTAGATGTCGGCGGTCACGGGCGCGGTGCCCACCGTGATGGACTCGTTGCGGGTGCTGTGGTAGCCGGCCTTGGAGGCGCTGAGCTGCACGGCCCCATTCTGCGGCACGGTGGCAAAGGTATAGTCGCCGGTGCCGTCGGCGGTGGTGTTGCCCACCTGGCCGCCGCCGCCCACCGCGGCGCTCGGGACCGGGAGGCCGGACCAGTAGTCGAGCACGGTGCCGTCGAGGGTGGTCGTGGGGCTGCTGCCGCCCCCGTCGCCCCCGCCGCCGCAGGCGGCGCTGGCAAGGAGGGCGGCAACGGCGAGCGACATGGCACGGACGGCGCGCATGGAAGACTCCTGAGCAGCAGGCAACTGGGGGCAACCCGGAAGGCGTGGAATCTGGGGGTGCCCGCAAGACGGCGCAAACGCCGGTGCGGAACGAAACTAGGGCGGGCCGGCGGTGGGGAGGGTTCGCCGGGGCGCGCGCCCGGGCATGGCTGCCTCGAGCGCCTCGAGCAGGGCGCCGGCGGTCTCGGCCTGCTGCACGTCCCGGGGGATGGTGGCGGCGCAGTCGCCGAGCTGGCGGCCGTAGTGGGCAAACTGGGCGTGGTTGGCGCCCTCGATGCGCACCCAGCGCGTGGCCACGGGCAGCAGCGCCGCGTTGGCGAACATCGCCTCGGCTGGGGCCACGCAGTCGCGGGTGCCCCAGATCTTGGTGACGGGCACGGCGGTGGTGGCGAGACTCACCGACTTGGGGTGCGTGGTGGCGATCAGCACCAGGCCAGCCACGCCCCCGCCCTGCTCCGCCACGTAGCGGGCCGCGAGCGCCGCCCCGCGCGAGTGGCCGGCGAGCACCCACGGCCGGGTACTGTCGAGGGCGCGCGCCGCCGCCAGCCGGCGCCACACCTCGGCCTGGCTCGAGGCCGAGGCGGCCATGCGCCACGGCAGGCGCACCAGCGCCACCGGATGGCCCGCGGCCGCCAGGCGATGGAGCAGCGGGAGGTACGCCATCGGGTCCACGGCGGCGCCCGGGAGGAAGAGGAGGCCGGCCTTGCGGGTGCTGTCGCGCGGGAGGAGGCGGAGGACGTCGCCGGAGTCGCGGACCACCACCGAATCGCCGGAGCGGCGGAGCGCGGGATCCACGCCGTGGGCCTGCGCGTTCCACAGCAGCCACGCCGTGAAGGTGAGGCCCGCCGCCACCCAGATGCGGCGGAGCCAGCGGCGCCACTCGGCGGCCGTCATCCGCGCCCGCTCACGGCAGGCCGAGGACGGGGCCGGAGGCGGCGAGGTCGCCGCGGTAGCGCATCTCGTTGGTGGCCACGAAGCCGAGCTGCTCGTAGAGGGCGCGGCCCTCGTCGGATGCGTGCAGCGTGAGGCGGACGATGCCGGCCTGCGGGGCCCAGTCGAGGATCACCTCCATGAGCCGGCGCGCCACGCCGCGGCGGCGCCAGGCGGGGGCCACGTAGACGTTGAGCACCAGGCCCTCGCGGCCGAGGAGGAGGCGGCCGCCCTCGGCGGCGGGACGCGGCAGCATGGAGCGGAGCTGCACCCCGGCGCCGGCGATGATCTCGCCCGGGCTTCCCGCGGGGGCGGCGAGCCAGGCCACGTACTCGCCGTCGGGGACGGCGGCGCGGAAGTAGGCCTCGGAGGCCAGCTGCAGCTCGCCCGCCTGCGCGGCGCCCACGCTCCCCATGTCCAGGAACATCTGCGTGCGATGCTCCGCCAGGACGGCCGCGTCGGCGGCGGTGGCGCGGCGGATGGTGAGGGGCGGCGGGCTCACCGGCGGGTCACCGGGCGGAGGAACTCGGTGCGCCACATGGAGCTGTCGGGGCCCGACTCGGGGCCGCGCAGGTAGGTCTCCACGACGTTCCCACCGGGGATGTAGCCCTCCGCCACCATCCAGTCGTCGAACGCCTCCCACGCCGAGCCGAGCCCCTCGTAGGGACCGGCGTACACGGTGCGCGCCATGAGGCCGCCGGGACGCTCGCCGGCGCGCACGCGGCCGGCCGCCGTGATGGCCCGGGCGACGGGCACGCCCACCTCGAAGTCGAAGAACTCCCGCGTGATCTCGCGGTGGTGCGCAAAGACGGGCCCGGCGGGTGCCACGCCCTGGGCGCCGAGCGTGGCGAAGAGCTCCTCGATGGCGGGGCGCATCACCTTCGGCATCTCGGCGCGCGGGATGCGGAGGGGGATGACGGCGGCGGGGTGCGGCGGGACGGTGAGGATCTCGGCGGGCTCGATCATGGGCGGCGGGGAGAAGGGTGCCAGAAGATAGTCATGCGGTACGGGGTGGCGGGGAGCCGACGGGAGCGGGG
>JBGAOL010000257.1:0-6073 GCA_044221825.1 Gemmatimonadales bacterium | reverse complement strand
GCCGGACGCACTGCACGACGCTTCCGGCGTGGCTGCATGGTCACGCGCGCCCCTCCTTGGGCTGGGTGTGTCCACGTCCCATCGGGCTATCCTTGAACGATGCCCAATATACGACAGGCCACCCAGAAAAGAAACCGAACTCCTAAACCGTTGAATTACAGGTAGTTACTGCGATCCACGGTGTATATACCAGCACTGTCATTACAGTTCCCTCGACAGTTGGACCCCAAACCCCCTGCCAAGGTTCCTTCCCGGAGCAACCGGAATGTGCCTGCAAGGACGAGCAGGGCGAACGCCGTTGCACGACCTGCGGGAGATACGCACCCCCACCGGGAGTGTTACACTACGTCCCATGAAAACCGATCCCGCCTACGAACTCCTCCGCCTGTTCACCTCCCCGATCATCGCCGTCACATCGAGCTGGCAGGGGCGTGCCAATGGGATGATTTCCGATGCGGTGATGCGCGCCTCGATCTCGCCCAACGTTCCCCGGCTCTCGGTGTACATCCACAAGTGGCACGCCAGCCACGACATGATCTGGAACAGTGGCAAGTTCGGCATCAACCTGCTGCACCAGGGCCAGCTGCAGGTGGTCCACGACCTTGGATTCGTGAGTGCCCGGGAACGTCTCACCAAGCTGGACCAGGTGCGCTGGAAGCCGGGGGAGACGGGTGTACCGGTCCTCCTCGACGCCCCGGCGGCGTTCGAGTGCCGGGTGGTCAACACCATGGACACCGGGTATTCCACCTGCTTCCTGGGCCACGTGGACGCCGTGTACCATGGCCCGAAGATGGGCGAGGTGATGACGGCGCCCTGGTTCCGCGCCAACCTGCCGCCCGAATGGCAGGAGGCGTGGCTGGCCAACTACCGGAAGGCGCAGGACGTGATCGAGGCCAACCAGGTCCCCGAGGACCGGCGCTGGACCGGCCCCGCCCGGGCCTGAGCCGAACCCCACCCCAACGAGAGGATGTTCCGCATGCCAGCGCGTCTGCGTGGTGCCCTCCCCCTCCTTGCCCTCCCGCTCGTCGCGGCGCCGGTGGCGGCGCAGGGGTTCGAGGGGGCCGTGACCCTGAAGATCACGAGCGAGCGGGGGCAGATGGAGATGGTCCAGCAGGTCAAGGGCGACAAGGTGCGCAGTGAGATGAACATGGGCGGCCGCGGCGGCGTGATCCTGATGGACGGGGCCGCCATGACCATGACCATGCTCATGCCGAGCGAGAAGATGTACATGACGATGCCGATCGGCGGCTCGCCGATGGGCGGCCCGCCGGAGCCCCAGCCGGCGCCCAAGATCACCAAGCTCGGCACCTCGGAGACCATCGCCGGCCGGGCCTGCGACAACTATCTCGTGGAGACGGAGCGGCAGAAGATGGAGATCTGCGCCGCGAAGGGGCTGGGCTTCTTCATGATGGGCGGCGGTGGTGGCCGCCGGGGCGGCGGGCCCGGCCTGCCGAACCTCCGGGATGCGAAGGTCGTGGCGGACTTCAAGGATGGCTTCTATCCGCTGCGCATCACCGACGTGACCAGCGGCCGCAAGCCCATGATGGAAGTCACCAAGATCGAGCCCAAGGCGCTCGACGCGGCCCTCTTCCAGGTCCCGGCCGACTACCAGCAGATGAGCATGCCGGGCGGCATGGGCCCCGGCGCCGGCGGGCCTCCGGGCCGGCCGTAATCCCGCCTCGCCAACACGAAGCCCCCGGCCGCATGGCGCGACCGGGGGCTTGTTCGTTCCCGGGGAACGGCCGGGTGCTCAGTGCATGCCGCTCTCCCCCGCAAACTGCTTGACGAGCTCGCCGACGACGCCCTTGGCGTCGCCGAAGAGCATCCAGGTCTTGTCGCTGAAATACAGTTCGTTGTCGATGCCGGCGAAGCCCGGGTTCTTCGACCGCTTGATGGCGAAGATGGTCCGCGCCTTGTCGGCGTCGATGATGGGCATGCCGTAGATGGGGCTCGACTTGTCGGTGCGCGCCGCGGGGTTCACCACGTCATTGGCGCCCACCACGAGGCAGACGTCGCACTGCGGCATGTCCGGGTTGATCTCATCCATTTCCACCAGGTCGGTGTAGGGGATGTCCGCCTCGGCCAGGAGCACGTTCATGTGGCCGGGCATGCGCCCCGCCACGGGATGGATGGCGAACTTGACCGTGATGCCCTTCTTCTTGAGCTGGTCGTAGAGTTCGCGGACCTTGTGCTGCGCCTGGGCCACCGCCATCCCGTAGCCCGGCACGATGACCACGAGGTTGGCCTGCTCCATGACCTGGGCCGCGCCCTCGGCGGTCTCCCCCTTGTACTGCTTCTGCTCGCCGCCCTTGCCCACCTGCTGCACCTGGCCGAACGCGCCGAAGAGCACGTTGGTGAACGACCGGTTCATCGCCTTGCACATGATGATGGCGAGGATCAGGCCGCTCGAGCCGTCGAGGGCGCCGGCGGTGATGAGGAGCTTGTTGTCCAGCACGAAGCCCATCGCCACCGCGGCGAGGCCCGCGTAGGAGTTGAGGATGGCGATGACCGTCGGCATGTCCGCGCCGCCGATCGGGATGATGAGCAGCACGCCGAAGGCGAGCGACAGCGCGATGATGACCGGGAAGGCCGTCGGGGCCCACGGCGCCGTCGGATTCATCGCCAGCGCGATGCCGAGGCCGACCGCCACCGCGAAGAGCAGCCCGTTGATCAGGTTCTGGCCCGGGTAGGTGACCGGGCGCTGCGGGATCCACTTGATCTCCTGCAGCTTGCCGGCCGCCAGGAGGCTGCCGGTGAAGGTCAGGTAGCCGAGGATGATCTCGAGGGTGATGGCCACCATGCGGAAGGTGGTCAGGTTCCCCGCGCCCTCACCGTACCAGAGGTAGAACTTGGCCGTGCCCACGAGGCCGGCGGCCAGGCCGCCGAAGGCGTGGGAGAGCGCCGTCCGCTGCGGCACCGCGGTGAGCGGCACGTTGGCGAGCGGGATGCCCACGCCGAAGCCCAGCACGATGGCGATGACGATCCAGGCGTGGTTGATCACCTCGGGCTGGGCCCAGGTGACGAGCACCGCGATGGCCATGCCGGCGACGCCGGCCTGGACGCCCTTGCGGGCGCTGTCGGGGGTGTTCATCCAGTGCAGGGCCAGGATGAACAGCACCGTGGCGATGATGTAGCCGACCTGCGCGAAGGCGTACGTCATGTCAGTGCCCCCCCGCCTTCTTGTCGTCGGCCTTGAACATCTTGAGCATGCGGTTGGTGATGAGGAAGCCGCTCACGATGTTGGTCATCGAGGCGAAGAGCGCGATGGCGCCCATCACCTGGATGTGCAGCGGGTAGTGCCCGCCCGCCACCAGGATGGCGCCCACCACGGCGATGGCCGAGATGGCGTTGGTGAGCGACATGAGCGGCGTGTGCAGCAGCCGCGACACCCGGCGGATGACGCCGAGCCCGATGAACGACGACAGCACGAAGACGAAGATCAGCGACCAGAACTCGCCGCTGGAGGTGGCGCCGTGCCCGGCGGCCTCCGCCACGGGCTCGGCCGCCTGCAGGAATGTCAGGATCATAGGCCCGCCTTCTGGAGCGCGTCCTTGGTCCGGGCGTGCACCACCTCGCCCGCGTGGGTGATGAGGGAGCCCTGCTGGATGTCGTCGGCCGGGTCGAGGACGAAGGCCTTGTCCTTGGTGAACGTCGTGAGGAACGACACCAGGTTGCGGGAGAAGAGGAGGCTCGCGTCCGCCGGCATGGTGGCGGCCAGGTTGAGCGGCGCCATGATCGTCACGCCGTGCTCCACGATGGTCTCACCCGGCTTCGAGAGCTCGCAGTTGCCGCCACCGTCGGCGGCGAGGTCCACGATGATGCTCCCGGGCCGCATGGTCCTCACGATCTCCGCCGTGATGAGCTTCGGCGCGAAGACGCCGCCGATGAGCGCGGTGGGGATCACCACGTCCACCTGCGCGCACTGTTCGGCGAGCAGCTGCCGCTGGCGGGCCTGGTCCTCGGCCGAGAGCTCCTTGGCGTAGCCGCCGCCGGCCTGCGCGTCCTGCTTGAGCTCGATGCCCACGTACTTGGCGCCCACCGACTCGATCTGTTCCTTGACCTCCGGCCGCACGTCCGTGGCAAACACGGTGGCGCCAAGCCGCTTGGCCGTGGCGATGGCCTGGAGCCCGGCCACGCCGGCGCCGATCACGAAGACGCGGGCGGGCTTCACCATGCCCGCCGCCGTCATGAACATCGGGAAGTACTTGGGCAGCTCGGCCGCGGCGAGCAGCACGCCCTTGTAGCCGGCGATGTTGGCCATGGAGGAGAGCGTGTCCATCGCCTGCGCACGGGTGGTGCGCGGGATGGCGTCGGTGGAGAAGGCGGTGACCTTCCGCGCCGCGAGCGCCTTGGCCGCGGCCAGGTTCCGGAGCGGCATGAGCGAGCTGACGAAGATGGCGCCCTCCTTCATCAGGGCCACCTCGTTCCGCCCGCCGTCCAGCGCCGGCGCGCCCACCTTGAGCACGATGTCGGCCCCGCCGAGGAGTGCGGCGGGATCAGCGACCACCTCGGCCCCGACGGCCTTGAAGGCGTCGTCCGTGAAGCCGGCCGAGAGGCCCGCGCCGGACTCGATGGCGATGGTGTAGCCGGCCTGCCCGAGCTTCTTGCAGGTCTCGGGCACCAGCGCGACCCGCCGCTCCCTGGGAGCGGTTTCCTTCGGGACTGCAATGCGCATTGGGGATCTCGAATGTGAAGCGGATGACGCGAATCTATCGCTCGGCGCGCCCGGCGGGAGGGGGGGACGCCCGCAGGACGGAATCATGAACCGATGATGAACGCCCCGGCTAGCCCCCGAGGAGCACGCCGAGGTAGGCGGCGTAGATGGCGAGGAGCAACGCGCCCTCGAGGCGTGAGACGCGCATCCCCGTGCGCAGGATCGGCAAGAGCGCAAATGAGGTGAGCAGCATCCAGACCATGTCGCCGCTGAGCATCGCCGCGCTCACCGGCACTGGCTGGATGAGGGCGGTGATGCCGAGGATCCCGAGCAGGTTGAAGATGTTCGAGCCGATGAGGTTGGCGACGGCCACGTCGGTGCGCCCGCGCAGGGCCGCCATGACGGAGGCCGCCACCTCGGGCATGGAGGTGCCGATGGCCACGACGGTGAGGCCGATGACCCGCTCGGTCATCCCCGCGAGCCGGGCCAGCTCCACTGCGCCGAGGACCAGAGCCCGCCCCCCCAGCACCAGGAGCACGATCCCGCCGGCGACGGCGCCGAGCGCGAGCAGCCCCCGCGCACGGGGCGCGCGGAGTGTCCGCTGCGCCACTTCGGCTTCGAACTCCGCTTGCTCCGCCCCAGCCACCTCGCGGCGCGCCAGCCGGACCATGAACCCGATGAAGAGCACGAGACTCACCAGCAGGAAGCCGGCCTCGAGGCGGTCCAGCAGCCCGTCCCGGGCGAGCAGGACCACGCCGCAACTGGCCACGAACATGAAGGGCCACTCGAGCTTGACCGCCGTCCCGTGCACCGGCACCGCGGTGATCAGGGCCGTGATGCCCAGCACCCCCACCACGTTGAAGATGTTGGAGCCGACGACATTGCCCACGGCGATGTCGGGCTGGCCGCCGAGGGCGGCGAGGGTGCTGACGACGAGCTCGGGCAGCGAGGTCCCGACGGCCACCACGGTGAGGCCGATGACGGCCGGCGTCAGACCGGCGAGCCGGGCGAGCGCGGTGGCGCCCCGGACCAGCGCCTCCCCCCCTCCTCCGAGGAGCACGAGGCCGAGCAGCACCAGGCCGGTGGCGGCGAGAGGCGTCATCGCGCGGGGTCGGTGCGAGCGGTGGCGGCGCGGGCCATCACAGGCCCGGCAACTTGATACCGCCCGTGGCGCCGCGTGTCAGGCGGCGGATCTCTGTCTCCAGGCGCTGGCGGACGGCCGTCACCTGCTCCTGCTCCACCGGCAGGCGCCGGGTCACGTCCCCCTCGAGGGCGGTGACGCGGGTGCTGAGGGCGCTGACCTGCTGGTCCACGAGGCGGTCCACGGCGTCGCGGGCCTTCTTCTCGGCCTTGGCGACTTCCTCCCCGACGATGGCGCGCAGGCGCTCGGCGATGGCCTCGTCGAGGTTGGAGCGGATG
>JBGAOL010000256.1:0-6332 GCA_044221825.1 Gemmatimonadales bacterium | reverse complement strand
TTCCTGCTCAAGTCGGACGACGTGCTGATCGACCTCCTCACCGACAGCGGCACCTCGGCGATGAGCTCGGAGCAGTGGGCGGGGATGATGCGGGGGGACGAGTCGTACGCCGGGAGCCCGTCGTTCTACCGCTTCGAGCAGGCGGTGCAGGACATCTTCGGCTTCCAGTACGTCTTCCCCACCCACCAGGGGCGCGCGGCGGAGCGGATCCTCTTCTCGGTGATGTGCAAGCCGGGCGACGTGGTCCCGAGCAACACCCACTTCGACACCACGCGGGCCAACGTCGAGTTCACCGGGGCGAAGGCGGTGGACCTGGTGATCCCCGAGGGGCGCCAGCCGGCCACGATCCATCCCTTCAAGGGCAACATGGACGTGGCGGCGCTCGAGCGGCTCATCGCCGAGGTGGGGCGGGAGAAGATTCCGCTGTGCATGCTGACGGTCACCAACAACTCGGGCGGCGGCCAGCCGGTGTCGATGGCCAACGTGCGCGCGGTCTCGGCCGTGTGCCGCAAGCACGGGATCCCGCTCTATATCGACGCCTGCCGCTTCGGGGAGAACGCCTGGTTCATCAAGCTCCGCGAGGAGGGCTACGCGGACACGGCGCCGATCGACATCGCGCGCGAGATGTTCTCGCACGCCGACGGCGCCACGATGTCGGCCAAGAAGGACGGGCTGGCCAACATCGGCGGGTTCATCGCCAGCAACGACGCGCAGGTGGCGCAGCAGGAGCGGAACCTGCTGATCCTCACCGAGGGCTTCCCCACCTACGGCGGCCTCGCGGGCCGCGACCTCGAGGCCATCGCCATCGGCCTCCGGGAGGCGCTGGACGAGGACTACCTGCTCTACCGCATCACCAGCACCACCTACCTGGGCCGGCACATCAGCGAGGCCGGGGTGCCCATCGTCCAGCCGCCGGGCGGGCACGCGGTGTACATCGACGCGGCGGCGTTCTTCCCGCACATCCCGCCCGCGGAACTGCCGGGGCAGGCGCTGGTGGTGGAGCTCTACCGTGAGGCGGGGATCCGCGCGGTGGAGATCGGCACCGTGATGTTCGGCAAGCGCGACCCGGCCACGGGCGTCGAGACCACGGCACCCATGGAACTCGTGCGCCTCGCCATCCCGCGGCGGGTGTACACGCAGAGCCACGTGGACTACGTGGTGGAGGCCATCCTCAACGTCTTCGGGCGGCGCGAGCGCGGTGCGGGGCTACCGCTTCACCGAGCAGGCGCCGTTCCTGCGGCACTTCACGGCCCGGTTTGCGCCGCTTGGTGCGTAACGGGGAGCTCGGCGTCGTCATGTACCGCGGAGGGTCGCGGAGCTCAGGGAGTATCGAGCCCGGGTTGGCACGCTGCCAACCCGGGCTCGCGTTCTGGGGACCCCGCCCCCCTCCTCCTGGCCACGCGCCGTCGCCGGTGCGCCGAATCAGGCCACCGGCGCGCCCGTCGCGGGCGCCGCGTTAGCTTGCAGCCCATGACCAACCGCCTCGCCGAGTCGGCCTCCGCGTACCTGCGGAGCGCCGCGCACCAGCCGATCCACTGGTACCCGTGGGGCGACGACGCCTTCGCCGCCGCGGCGGCCGGGAACCGTCCGGTGCTGCTCGACATCGGCGCCGTCTGGTGCCACTGGTGCCACGTGATGGACGGCGAGTCGTACGAGAACGCGGAGCTCGCCGCCTTCCTCAACACCCACTTCACCTGCATCAAGGTGGACCGCGACGAGCGCCCCGACGTGGACGCCCGCTACCAGCGCGCGGTGCAGGCCTTCACCGGCCAGGGCGGCTGGCCGCTCACGGCGTTCCTCACGCCCACGGGCCAGGTGTTCTACGGCGGCACCTACTTCCCGCCGGACGGGAAGTACGGCCGGCCCGGCTTCCGCACCGTGCTGGAGCAGGTGCTCAAGGTGTTCCGCGAGCAGCGGGACCGCGTGGAGCAGCAGGCCGAGTCCATCCGCCGCCTGCTGGGGCCGCACCTCGACGAGAGCGCGCCCGGCGAGCCGGGCCCCGCGCTCCTGGCCGAGGCCACGCGGGAGATCGCGCTGCGGCACGACCCCACCAACGGCGGCTTCGGCGGCCAGCCCAAGTTCCCGCATCCGGGGGTGGTGAGCTTCCTGCTCACGCGGGCCGCGGATACCGGGGAGGCACAGCCGGGGGAGATCGCGCTGCACACGCTCGCGGCCATGGCGCGCGGCGGCATCCACGATCATCTGGGCGGCGGCTTCCACCGCTACAGCGTGGACGCGCAGTGGATCGTGCCGCACTTCGAGAAGATGGCCTACGACAACGCCGAGCTGCTCCAGGCCTACCTCGACGGCTACGCCGTGAGTGGCGAGCCGCTCTTCCGCGGCGTGGCGGAGGGCATCGTGCGCTGGGTGCGCGAGGTGCTGGCCGATCCCGCGGGCGGGTATGGCGCCAGCCAGGACGCCGACGTGGGCCTCGAGGACGACGGCGACTACTTCACCTGGACCCGCGAGGAGGCGGAGGCCGCCATCGGGGACGCGGACGCCTTCGAGGTGGCCGCCGCCTACTGGGACATCGGCACCGCGGGGGAGATGCAGCACGACCCGGCACGGAACGTCCTGCACACTCCCGCGCCGCTCGAGCGCATCGCCACCCGCCTGGGCCTCACAATGCCCGAGGTGGAACGCCGGCTGGCCGTGGCCCGGGCGCAGATGCTCGCCGCGCGCGCCGCGCGGCCGGCGCCCTTCATAGACCGCACCCGCTACACCGCGTGGAACGGGATGCTCGCCGCCGCCCTGCTTCGCGCGGGCGTGGTGCTGGACGACGCGTGGGCGCGGGACCACGCCCTCCAGACCCTGGACCGCCTGCGGCAGGAACAGCCTGACCCCGCCGCGCTGCTCCACGCGCCGGGCGGCGTCGGCGGCCTGCTCGACGACCAGGTGCAGGTGGCGCAGGCGCTGCTCGATGCCACGGAGCTGACGGGCGATCCCCGCTGGCTCGCCTGGGCCGCCGAGCTGATGGAGCGCACCTGGCAGGACTATCGCGATCCCGAGCGCGGCGGCCTCTGGGACCAGGCGCAGGGCCAGGGCCGGCTGGGCCTCCTGCCCGAGCGGGTGAAGCCGATCCAGGACACCCCGACCCCCTCCCCGAACGGCACCGCCGCGCTGGTACTCGGCCGGCTCCATGCGCACACCCAGGCGCCGGTCTGGGCGGAGCGCCAGCAGGCGCTGGTGGCCGCCTTTGCCGGGAGCGCCGCCGGGCTCGGCATCTTCGGCGCCGCCTATCTCACGGCGCTCGACTGGGCCGTGCAGCCCGCCAGCCACCTGGTGATCGTCGAGGGCCCCACGGCGACGGACGCGGCCCTCGCCCGCCAGCTCCACCAGCTCGCCGCGCGGGCCTTCCTGCCCCGGCGGGTGCTCACCTGGGTGCGGCCGGGGGCCCCGGCGGAGTTGCCCCCGGCGGTGCGGGCCATGGTGGCCGCCGGGGCGGGCACTCGTGCGTTCCTGTGCCGCGGGGCCACCTGTCAGGCGCCGGTGGCGGACCCGGCCGCCTGGGCCGCCCAGCTCGGGCTCCCCGCCCGGGGAGACTCGTAGTAGTACGAGTTGACGCCCATGCCCGGGATCCCCATAGTCGGGAGGCCCCCGACCTCCCGACTCCAATCCCGGTCCGCATGTCGCGATTCTCCCTCGCCGTCCTGGCCCTGGCGCTCGCCGCGCTGCCGTGCCGCGTCGCGGCCCAGCAGGACGTCCCCGGCCCCGCCGCCGACTACCGCACCCGCCTCGACCGCCTCGTGACCCTGGCGCAGGGCCGCGCCGACGTGGCCCCGGTCCGGAACCTCGTCCTCCGGCGCGATGTCGGCACGCTCGTCTTCGACGAGGGGACGCTCGCCCTGCTGCCGCCCATCGGCGGCATGCGCCTCGCGGCCGTCTTCAAGGGGACGGGGCACTTCCACTTCCGCCCGCCGCTCGAGATCGAGCGGAACCGGATGCGGCTCTTCTGGAAGACCGATTCCATCGCGGAGGAGTTCAACGAGGTGGTGCTGTTCTTTGCCGACAGCACCCTCGAGCAGCTCGAGGCCGCGCTCCAGTTTGCGCCGGGTGAGGTGCCCGGGGCGCTCCGTGGCCGCTACGGCGACGCCCTCGACTACCTCGGCGACCCGGGCCGCCGCTACTTCGACCCCGATTTCCTCCGCCCGGTGCTCAACGCCGCCCGGAGCGGCTTCTTCTACGCCCACTTCGACGCCGACCATCGTGACCCATGGGTGTTCCTCCTCAACCCCAACGAGTTCGAGGGCGTGCAGCTGCGCGCCCGCAGTGAGCGCGTGGGCGGGATCCGCTACGCCGAGTCGGTGGCGCAGTTCCCGCGGCAGGGCGACACGGTGCGCACCGGCGGCCGAGCCGAGCGCCGCGGCGAGGCGCGGGTGGACGACTACCAGCTGCAGGTGGCGCTGCCCCAGACCGGCACCGGCGAGGTGGCCTTCCATGCCCGCGGCACGCTGACCCTGGCCGCCGACACCGTCATGGGGCCGTGGGTGCCGTTCCTGCTTTACGAGGAGCTGACGGTGGACTCCGCGCGCTGGCAGGACGGCACGCCGGCGCAGGTCTTCAAGGCGGACAAGACGCCGGCCCTCTGGGTGCGCCTTCCCGGCCCCATCAAGCCGGGGGACCGCGTCCCGCTCACCCTCGGCTACCAGGGGAACCTGATCGACGGCCTCATCGACTGGTTCTTCATCAAGTCGTCGATCTCGTGGTACCCGGTGTCCCTGGACCAGCGGCAGCATGCGCGGTTCGACCTGACCTTCGACAGCCCCGCCAACATGACCCTGGCCAGCATCGGCCAGCGCACCGATTCCACCGTGCTCGACGGCCAGATGGTGCGCACCCACTGGCTGAGCCAGGGCGCCATCCGCAACGCCTCCTTCAACCTCGGGAAGTTCGACGTCTACACCACCGGCGAGGCGGGCGTGCCGCCGGTGACGGTGCTCTGGTCCGACGGCATGCACAAGCGCATCTCGCAGGGCGGCGCGGTGCTGGCGGGGCGCAACATGAAGCAGCAGGTCGGCGCCGACGTCTCGAACGCGCTCAAGTTCTACGCCAGCGTCTTCGGCGAGCCCCCGGTGCAGCACTTCTACGCCACCGAGATCCCGTGGCTGCACGGGGAGGCGTGGCCGGGGATCGTGGGGCTGTCGTACGTCACGTTCCAGCAGACCGACCAGGAAGGCCAGGACGAATTCTTCCGCGCCCACGAGGTGGCGCACCAGTGGTGGGGCATCGCGGTGGACTACGCGACCTACCGGGACCGCTGGCTCTCCGAGGGCCTGGCCAGCTTCTCGGGCCTGTGGTACCTGCAGGCGCGCCGCAACCGCAACGACCCCTACTTCCGCATGCTCCGCCAGTGGAAGGCGGGGATCATGCTTCGCCGCGACCGGCCGCTCCCCATCTGGCTGGGCCATCGCGTGGCCACGGCATCGACGCCGGAGGACTACAGCGCGCTGGTCTATGACAAGGGGGCCTGGGTCTTCCACATGCTCCGCATCCTGCTGCTCGACCTCAAGTCGATGAACGAGGACCGGTTCACCCGCGTGATGCAGCAGTACTACCGCGACTTCCGCGGCGGCGCCGGCTCCACCGCCGATTTCCAGCACACGGTGGAGCAGGTGGTGGGGCAGGACATGGACTGGTTCTTCGACCAGTGGGTGTACGGCAGCGGGGTGCCCACCTACCGGGTGGCGTGGAAGAGCGAGGACACCGGCAAGGGGACCAGCGTGGTGCGGCTCCGGGTGCAGCAGGACGGCGTGCCGCCGGCATTCCTGATGTACGTGCCGGTGGCCATCGACCTGGGGAACAACCAGGTGATCCGGGTGCGGGTGAAGGTCACGGGCGCCAGCAGCGAGATCACCCTCCCGGAAGTGCCCGGCAAGCCCCGGGACGTCCGCTTCAACGACCTCGACGGCGTCCTCGCGGAGGTGAAGACGACGGGATGGTGAGGCAGGCGGGCCGCCCCCTCGCACGAGGGAGGCGGCCCTGTCCCGCGGGGCCCACTAGCCCGCCCTCCCGGGCCGGGGCTATCCTTTCCCCCGACCTGACTTCCTTCACCCGCCAGGACCCCCGATGAAGACCGCCACCATCGAGACTTCCCGCGGCACCATCGTCGCCGAGCTGTTCGACGAGGAGACCCCGGGCACCGTGCAGAACTTCGAGAAGCTGGCCAACAGCCAGTTCTATGACGGGCTGCGTTTCCACCGCGTCATCCCCAACTTCGTGATCCAGGGCGGCTGCCCCAACAGCAAGGTGGCCGACGACCCGCGCGCCGGCACCGGCGGCCCCGGCTACACCATCAAGTGCGAGACGCACCGCAACACTCACAAGCACCAGGC
>JBGAOL010000255.1:0-6161 GCA_044221825.1 Gemmatimonadales bacterium | reverse complement strand
ACCGCCTGGGGCTTCGGGGTGAAGGGCCTCAGCCTGCACGCCAATGCACGGCTCGCGGCCGACTTTGGCGACGCCAACATCTGGCCCGGCACCGACCCGGCGCTGCAGCTCTTCGAGGGCTACGCCGAGTACGCCGCCACCCGCTACACGGTCCGGGTGGGCCGCCAGGTGATGCGCTGGCGCCTGGGGTACACCGGCTTCGATGGCGCGCGCGCCACCTATCGCGTGCCGACCGTCGGCCTCACGGCCGACCTCTTCGGCGGCTGGGGGCTGGCCCGCGGCACGGCCCTCCCGGTGACGAGCGAGGCGCTCAATCCGCTGGACCAGTGGCAGCCGCTGCAGCGCCAGCGCCTCATCGGCGCCGGCCTCGGCCTCGAGCGGCAGGTGGTGGAAGCCCGCGCCGAGTACCTCCGCGAGGTGGACCCGGCCACCGACTTCTTCGTCTCGGAGCGCATCGCGCTCTCCGGGGCGGTCCGTCCCATCCCGGGCTGGAGCCTCACGGCCGGGGCGGAGTACGACCTGTCCAACGAGTGGTGGGGCACCAGCGACATCGCCCTCCGCCACACCAACCGGCTGTTCGGGGGGGCGGTGGGGCTGCGCCGGTACCGGCCCTACTTCGACCTCTGGACCATCTGGGGCGCCTTCTCCCCTGTTCCCTACAACGCCGTGAACGGATCGCTCTGGGTCACCCCGGTGCCGGGGCTCGAGCTCCGGGCCTCCGGCGAGAAGTACAACTACGACGACACCGAGACCTTCACTCCCCTGGTGGACGAAGAGACCGACGGCTGGCGCTGGAGCGCCGGCGTGGGCTACGCCTTCAGCCAGGCCGTGAGCGCCGACCTCGGCCTCCACGACGAGCGCGGGCCCGGCGCGGCCGCGCAGGGCTGGGATGCGAGCGTGAGCGTGCGGCCGGTGCCGCGGCTGACGCTGACGGCCTCCGGCGGGCGGCTCGAGCGGCCGCTCGAGTTCCGCTTCTCCGACGCTACCCTCAAGTACGGGGGCCTCGCCGCCGATTACCGGGCCGGCGAGCACCTGCGCTTCAACGCCGCGATCACCCGGTACAGCGAGGACCGCGACCGGCCGGATGCCGCCGCGATCGACTGGTCGCAGACCCGGCTCCGGGCCGGGCTCACCTGGATGTTCGGCTCCGACGCCGACCGCCTGACGCTGCCGCCCGCCCGCCGGAGGACCGCGCGATGAGCCGCCTCGATCGTTCGACCCTCGGGCGCCTCGCGCTCACCGTGCTCGCCCTGCTGCTGGTGGGGGCCGGCGTGTCCACCGGTACCCGGCGGGATGGCTTCGACCACCCGAAGCACGCCAAGCTCTTCCCCACCTGCACCACCTGCCACGCGGGCGTGCTCGACTCGGCGCGGAGCGTCTTCCCCACCGCCGCCAGCTGCGAGAGCTGCCATGACGGCGACGTGGAAAAGAAGGTGGACTGGCAGCCGCGCCCCGTGGGCGCCCGTCCCAACAACCTGCGCTTCACCCACGCCAAGCATCGCGAGGAGTTCACGCGGAAGGTCAAGGCCGACAGTGCGGTGACCTGCAGCGAGTGCCACACCCCGAAGGGCAAGGGCTGGATGACGGTGGAGCGGGCCCTTACGGGGCAGTGCCTCGACTGTCACGGGGTGAAGGTGGCGCACTTCTCCGCGCCGGACACGGCGTGCGCCACCTGCCACCTCCCGCTGGCCCGCGCCACGGCGCTGCCCCAGGAACGGGTGGCCGCGTTCGAGAAGCCGGCCTCGCATGACGCGCCGGACTTCATGACCCAGCGCGGGCACGGCAAGCAGGCGGAGCCGCCCGCTGGGACGCGCCAGCAGGTGGCGGCCAGCTGCGCCACCTGCCACGCGCGCGACTTCTGCGCCCAGTGCCACGTCAACGCCCCCGAGCTCCGGCTCATCCAGGCGCTGGCGCCCGACCCGCGGTCCCTGGCCTTCAAGGCGGAGATCAAGCAGCCGGCCAGCCACGACCGGGCCGATTTCCTCTCGGTCCACGGCGCCCAGGCCAAGCGCCGCGCCGAGACCTGCGCCAACTGCCACACCAGCGAAAGCTGCGTGGCCTGCCATCAGGCCCAGCCCCGGGTGGCCGCGGCCCTGCCGGCCGCCGGGCCGGGCCGGGCCGCCGGAGCCAAGATCGAGCGCCGCAAGCCCGTCACGCATTCACCGGACTTTGCGGACCGCCACGGCCCCGATGCCAGCGCCAACCCGCAGAGCTGCGCCACCTGCCACGCGCGCAGCGAGTGCCTCGACTGCCACCGGCCCGATCCGGGGCACGAGGGGAGCTACCACCCCGCGGGCTTCCTGACCCGGCACCCGTCGGCCGCGGCCAACCGGCAGTCGGACTGCGCCGAGTGCCACAACCAGCAGCAGTTCTGCGCCACCTGCCACGTGCAGTCGGGGCTCCGCTCAGCCGGCACCATCGGCCCGGGCTACCACGATGCGCAGGGCAGCTTCCTGCTCAACCACGGCACCGCCGCGCGGCAGACACTCGAGAGCTGCATCACCTGCCACACCGAGCGCGACTGCCTGCTCTGCCACTCGGCCACCGCGGGCCGCCACTTCAACCCGCACGGCCCCGGCTTCAACGCCGAGCGCCTGGCCAAGCGGAACCCGCAGACCTGCTCGGCCTGCCACGGGCGGAACATCCCGACCCGCTGACCCAGGTTGCAGCCAACCCCGCGCCCCCGGCCCTGCGCCGGGGGCGCGGTCGTTTGCCGGGTGGCCCGGGCGCGCGGATGCTCGCCGCCGATCTCGGGCGGGAGTTGCCCGCAAGGACAAAGGGCCGCCTCCCGGGTGGGAGGCGGCCCCTGCGTTGCGCTGGGCGTGGCGCCGGGCCTAGACCGGCTTGCCCTGGTTGTTGTACTGCGCCTCGTAGCGCGACCCGCACTTGGCCAGGAGCGTGGTGGCGTGGAAGACGCCGTCCCGCCCGTAGCGGCCTTCCACGACGACCTCGATTTCCATCTGGTCGGTGAAGGTATCGGGCGCGAGGCCGCGATAGGTCACGGGGATCTGCTTCCCGCCGTCGGAGACCACGAAATCGATGGTCTGCGTAGCGGCATCCCGCTTGATGGTGCCGGGCACCACCTTGGCTTCCATCTTCACGCCGGTGTCGTAGAACCCAGGGTCGGCCTCGGCCCGCGCCGCGAGCTCGGTGGGCTTGAGCGAGTACTGCCCGAACTGCTTGACTCCCTGTGCCATCAGGGCGGCCACGCTCAGCACGATGATGCCGGCCCCGACTGCGAACTTGGTCCCCGCCTTCATGCCAATTCTCCGTCAGGAGGTTGCATTTCCAATATACGAGGTCAGGCCACTTCGCGCGCCCCCTCCAGCGCCCGGGAACCGCAAGAAAGACCAATCTTTTCCATGAAGGCCTTGGGGGGCGTTCCGCCCGCGAACACCCAGACCAGGTCGTTGGGGACCTCCCGCTGGCCACCCTGAACGCCGAGCACCACGGACCCGGCCCGGATCTCCAGTGGCTGAGAGTTGAACACCACCTGCAGCTTCCCCTTCCGCATGTACTCCCGGACCCGCTTGTCGTTCCGGTCCTTGAGGCGCATGAAGACGTCCTTGCGGTAGGACAGCGTCACCTTGTTGCCCGGCTGGTTGGCGAGGCCCATCGCTGCCTCCACCGCGCTGTCGCCCCCGCCGACCACCAGGATCCGCTTCCCCTGGTACGAGGCGGCGTCGAGGAGGCTGTACATCACCTTGGGCAGCTCCTCCCCCGGTACATCGAGCTTGCGGGGGCTCCCCCGCCGGCCGATGGCGAGGACCACGCTGAGGGCGCGGTAACGACCCTGCGGGGTCTCGATGGTGAAGGCCCCGTCGGGCTCCTGCTGGATATTCTCCACCCGTTCGCGGGTGCGGACCTTGAGGCCGGCCTTCTTGACCGCCTTTCCCCAGAACTCGAGCAGGTCCTCCTTGGACAGCTCGAGCTTCCTGAAGGGGCCGTGCGTCGGGAACTCCACCGGGCTGGTGAGCACCAGCTTCTGGCGTGGGTACTTGGCGACCGTCCCGCCCAGGTCCTCGGCCTCGAGGACCACGTGAGTGAGCCCGCGCTCCACGGCGCGCAGCCCGGCGCTCAGGCCCGCCGGCCCAGCCCCCACGATGCAGACGTCCACCACCTCGCCGATCCGGCGGGCGCGGAGCTTGTTCACCCGCGCGGCGATGCGGTCCACCGTCTCGCGCCCCTGGTTGACCGCGTTCTTGATGAGCGCCAGCCCCGTCAGCTCCCCGACGACGAAGAGATTGGGGATCTCGGTCTCGAGGTCGGGGGTGAGGGCCGGGAGATCCGCGTTGACGCTGGGCGGCGCCATGACGATCTCGATGGCCCCGACCGGGCACGCCTCGGCACATAGTCCGTGCCCGATGCACTTCTGCGGTTGCGCCAGCGCCGCCTTCCCGCCGATCACCGCCAGCACCCCGCTCTCCGGACACGCCTCGACGCAGGAGCCGCACCCGATGCAATGCGTCAGGTCGATGCGCGGGTGCTGGGCCATCGCGGACGCCCCGCCATGCGCCTTGGCGGCCTGCCGAGCCGACGCCTCGCGGCGCCGGTGACTGGTGACCTGGAGCACAACCGCGAGCACGGTGACGAGGGCGAGGATGAGATACATGAATCCGCCGTTCATGAATGACTAACGAGGTGTGACGAACGATTCGTTACAGCTGCAATGCGGTGTCGCAATCCGAGGGAGTGGCCCAGCACTGCTCTCGGTGAATACTCCCCGATTTTACAGGGACTTAGCACGCTTCCGGGGCTCGGCGGGCCTGTGTGCGATTCTTGCTGTGGCAGGGTGCGTGCCCGTTCACAATCCAGGTCCTTGTCGGAACGCCCTCGCCGGGCGTCGCATCATGCCATGACAACGCTTCGCGTTTTGCCCGCCTCCGAGCGGACCTCCGGCTCGCAGACTGCCCCCGGCTCCACCGCGCCGGGGCCTCGGCGGGTGGTCAGCTCTCCCGAGCAGCCGCAGCGCCGCCCGCCGATCGTCGCGCTCGTGATCCTGCTGTTGCTGGCGGGGAGCGCGCTGGGGTCGGAGTACTACCTGGCGTCGGCGGGGGAACGGGTGCGCTCGCCGCTGCACGCCTGGCTCCGTCCCTCGGGATACGTGGGCCAGAGCGTGGGCATCGTGGCGCTGCTCGCCTTCGTGCTGCTGTGGCTCTACCCGCTCCGCAAGAAGTACCGCTGGCTGGCCTGGACCGGGGCCATGGCCAAGTGGCTCGACGTGCACGTGGGCGTGGCGCTCATCGTGCCGGTGCTGGTGGCGGTGCACGCCAGCTGGCGGTTCGAGGGGATCATCGGGCTCGGGTATGCGTCGATGCTCATCGTCTGCGCCAGCGGCGTGGTGGGGCGCTACCTGTACGTCCGCATCCCGCGCAGTGCCAACGGCCTAGAGCTCACCGCCGAGGAGATGGCCAACGAGCGCCGCGAACTGGTGGCGAAGATCGCGGACGCCTCGCGACTGCCGATGGCGCAGGTGGAGTCGCTGCTCCGCTCCGATCCCACGCCCTGTGAAGGGCTGGGCCTCGGCGCCACGCTGGTCCGGATGGCCAAGGACGACCTCGACCGCTGGCGCGCCGCGCGCGCGCTGCGCCGGCTCTGCGCCGGCCACGGGGCCAGCAAGCTGGACCGGGCCACGCTCCGCAAGGTGCTCCGCCTGGCCCGCAGCGAAATGGCCCTCACCCAGCAAGCCCGCATGCTGGCAGCCACCCAGCGGGTGTTCCGGTTCTGGCACGTGGCGCACCGGCCGTTTGCCATCACCGCACTCGTGGCGGTGGGGATCCACGTGGGCGTCGCGGTGGCCATGGGGATGACGTGGTTCTGGTAACACCGCGGCGGAGCCTCGTCCTCCTCGTCCTGCTGGCGCTCGCCGGCGCGCACGGCCTCGGGGCGCAGATCTCCCCGGGGCCGCTGGCACGGGCGCACCAGTCGGTGGAGGGGAACAGCAACTGCACCAAGTGCCACGGCGGCGGCAACGAAGGCATGGCCGCCCGCTGCCTGAGCTGCCACAAGGAGATGGGCTGGCTGGTGGCCCGCGGCCGCGGGCTGCACGGCCGCCCGGGGGTGAAGGGTGAAGCCTGCGCCTCGTGCCATCCGGACCACGCCGGGCGCGAGTTCGCGATGGTCACGTGGAAGGCCGGCAGCGAGGATCGCTTCGATCACCG
>JBGAOL010000254.1:0-6245 GCA_044221825.1 Gemmatimonadales bacterium | reverse complement strand
TGATGGCCACGCTGGCGAGGAGCGTCACGTGGTCGGGAATCACCGTGCCGCCGGCGCGGAGCACCGTGAAGCCCGCGGCCACGAGGAAGCTCGTCACCATCGCCACGATCTCGCTCATGGCGTTGATGCGCCACCAGAACCACCGGAGCAGGTAGAGGAGGCCGGTGCCGGCGCCCACGCTGAGCAGCAGGTTGAACGCCTGGCTCGCCGTGTCCAGCACCAGCGTGAAGCCGGCGGCGATCACCATGAGCACCGCCGTGACGAGCCGGCCCACCAGCACGTAGTGCTTCTCCGGCGCGCCCGGCTTGAGGAAGCGGCGGTAGAAGTCGTGCACCAGGTAGGAGGTGCCCCAGTTGAGGTGCGTGGAGATCGTCGAGACGTAGGCGGCGAGCATCCCCGCGAGCATGATGCCGAGCCATCCGTGCGGCAGGAAGCGGAGCATGGCGGGGTAGGCCATGTCGTGCCCCACGAGCTTCGGGTCCACGTGCGGGAAGGTGGCCGTGATGTCGCCGAGGGTGGGGTAGATGATGATCGAGGCCAGCGCCACCAGGATCCAGGGCCAGCTCCGCAGCGCGTAGTGCGCCACGTTGAAGAAGAGCGTGCCCGTGAGGGCGTCCCGCTCGCTCCTGGCCGCCAGCATCCGCTGGGCGATGTAGCTGCCGCCGCCCGGCTCGGCGCCGGGGTACCACACCGACCACCACTGCACCGTGAGCGGGATGACGAGCACCGTGAGCGTGAGCCCCCAGTCGCCGAAATCGGGGAGCAGCGCCAGGGTCTTCGGGTCCGTCTTGGCGATGAGGCCGGCGAGGCCGCCGATCTCCGGCTGCCGGAGCGAGAACACCGCGAGCGCGATGGCGCCGGCCATGGCGATGCCGAACTGGATGAAGTCGGTGACCAGCACGCCCCAGAGTCCCGACGTGGCCGCGAAGGCCACGTTGAGCCCGGCGCAGATGAGCAGCGTCTTCCCGATGGGCCAGCCGAGCACCACGTTGGCGATCTTGGCCGCGGCGAGGTTCACCGTGGCCATGATGACGCAGTTGAAGAAGAGCCCGAGGTAGAGCGCGCGGAAGCCGCGCACCAGCGTGGCCGGCCGGCCGCTGTAGCGCACCTCGTAGAACTCGAGGTCGGTGAGGACGCCGCTCCGCCGCCACATCTTGGCGTAGAAGAACACCGTCGCCATGCCGGTGAGCAGGAAGCTCCACCACGCCCAGTTGTTGGCGACGCCCTTCTCGCGGATCAGGTTGGTGACCAGGTTCGGCGTGTCGGTGCTGAAGGTGGTGGCCACCATCGACACCCCGATGAGCCACCACGGCGCCGCCCGGCCCGAGGTGAAGAACTCCGCCGTGCTCGAGCCGGCCCGGCGTGCCAGCACCAGCGCGGGGATGAACGCCACCACGATGGACAGGATGACGATGGCCCAGTCGAGCGTGCTGGGATGCATGCGGACCTGGAGAGGGTGGTGCGGGTGGGAAAAGAAAGTGCCCCAGGCGACCCGAAGCGACACCGGACATCGCTTAGCGCTGCTACCGGCGAGGTCCTGACGCGGTTCGCGCGCCAGCGCCCTTCGGACCTGGGGCAACGACAGTATAGCCGGAAGGCCCGGGGAGGGGAACTGGGGCGCTTGGGATGCCGGGCCGCGCGGGCGATGATGCCCGGCGCGGCGGGATGACAAGCCGTGCCGCCCGACTAGATTCCCGCCATGGCCCTCGCCCTCGCCCGCAAGTACCGTCCCCGCCGCTTCAGCGACCTCCTGGTGCAGGACCACGTGGCGCAGGTGCTGCGGGGCGCCATCCTGAAGAACCGGGTGGGCCATGGGTACCTGCTGACCGGGCCCCGCGGTGTCGGCAAGACCACGGCCGCGCGCATCCTCGCCATGGCGCTCAACTGCGAGCGCAAGGAGCAGATGGACCCGCCCGGCGAGCCGTGCGGCGAGTGCGGCAGCTGCGCCCGCATCTGGACCGGCTCGGCCAACCTCGACGTGGTGGAGATCGACGCCGCCTCCAACCGCGGCGTCGACGACGCCCGCGACCTCCGTGAGCGCGCCATGTACGCCGCCAGCCAGGCCGGCGGCTACAAGGTCTACATCGTGGACGAGGCGCACATGCTCACGCGCGAGGCGTGGAACGCGCTCCTCAAGATCCTCGAGGAGCCGCCGCCGGGCGTGGTGTTCGTCTTCGCCACCACCGAGCCGCAGAAGATCGCGCAGACGGCGGCCCCGGTCCTTTCTCGCCTGCAGCGCTTCGATTTCCGCCGAATCGGCGCCGGCGCCATCCGCGACCGCCTGAAGGGTGTCCTCGCCGCCGAGGGCATCGAGGCCGACGACGACGCCCTCACGCTCATCGCCCGCCAGGCCGACGGGGGCATGCGCGACGCGCTCTCCACTCTGGACCAGATCCTGAGTTTCGGCGAGGGCAAGGTGACCGCCGAGCGGGTGCGGAATATCCTCGGCCTCGTGGCGGACGAGCTCTACGGGGAGCTGCTCGAGGTGCTCGCCACCCGGAACCCGGCCGGCATCTTCCCGCTCCTCGATCGCCTCGATGAGGCCGGCGCGGACCTGGTGGAGTTCTCCGCCGGAGTGGGGGAGGCGCTCCGTGCCCTGCTCATCCTCAAGGTCGGCGGTCGGCCGGACGGCCTCACCGAGGCACTGGAGCAGGCCCTCCGCCGGCAGGCCGACCGCTTCGAGACCGGGGATCTGGTCCGGATGCTCAAGCTGCTCACCGAGGCCGAGGGCTCGATCCGCCGTACCGCGAGCCCGCGGCTGTCCGTGGAGCTCCTCCTCCTCCGCTGGGCCCTGCTGGACCGCACCGTGGATCTCGAGGCGCTCCTCGGCGGCCAGCTGCCCGCGGTGGCCGCCCCGGTAGCTCCCGCGACCCCCACCGCGCCCGCGGCGCCCTCGGCCCCAGGCGGCCCCGGCCAGGCGCCGGGCAACTGGCGCTCCCTCGTGCCCCCGCCCTCGAGCGAGCCCGCCAGCCGTCCTTCGGCCCCGGCGGCGGCCCCCGCCGAAGCCCGGGTGTCCGCGCCCACGGCCAAGCTCCCCAGTGCCGACTTCTCCCTGGCCGGGCTACAGGCGGCCTGGTCCGTGATCGTGGCTGCGGCCCGCGAACAGAGCCGGTTCGTCGGGGAGGCGCTCGCTGCAGCGCGCCCCATTGCCGTGGAGCCCCCCGAGGTGACCCTCGAAGTGCCCGACGCCAACCCGATGCACACCGAGGCCCTCAGCCGCCAGCGCGAGGCCGTCGAGAAGCTCCTCGGCGTGTGTGTCGCGAAGCCGGTCAGGCTGGTCGTATCACTCGGGGGGGGAGCCCCGGGTGGGGCCCCGGCTCCCAGGCCAAAGCGCATGTCCGAGTCCGAGGCCCGCAATGAGCGGCTGAAAGTCCTGACCGGCCGGGACCCGACCCTCGGCGCCGCCGCCGAATCCCTCGACCTCGAGGTGCTGGAGTAGCTGCCGTCCTTGCTTGCCTTGGGCCCCCGCCACCCCTACTTTCTTCAGCTATTGCAGTCACTTAGCGATAGTGGGACTATGGCCGACTGGCAGCAGCTCCTCCAGCTCAGCCAGCAGATGCAGGGGCGCCTCCAGCAGCTCCAGCACGAGCTGGCCGAGAAGACATACGAGACGCAGGCCGGGGCCGGCCTGGTGCGGGTCACGGTGGACGGAAAGGGAACGGTGCGCTCACTCCGCATCGACCCGGCCGCCTTCGAGGGCCGGGACGCGGAGTTGCTCGGCGACCTGGTCCTGGGCGCCATCGCGGAGGCGCAGCGGCGCGCCCACGAGGCGCTGTCGCAGGAGATGCGGCGCGTCTCGCCCTTGCCCTTCAACCTGCCGTTCTGAGTCTGTGGCCGCCCTCGACGACCTGGTGGCCGAGTTTGCCCGGCTGCCGGGCATCGGCCGGAAGACGGCGCAGCGGCTGGCCTTCCACCTGGTGCAGCAGCCCGGGGAACGCCTGACGCGACTGGCGCAGGCGCTGGTGACGGTGGCCGAGCAGGTGCGCCCCTGCGGCACCTGCGGCAACCTGGCCGAGGCCGAGCTGTGCGACCTCTGCCGCGATCCGCGCCGCGACGGCACGCTGCTCTGCGTGGTGGAAGACCCGGCCGCGGTGGCCGTGCTGGAGCGGGCCGGCGAGTTCCGCGGCCGCTATCACGTGCTCGGCGGGCGGCTGGATCCGCTGCAGGGCGTGGGCCCGGAGGCGCTGCGGCTCGATGCGCTGGTGCGCCGCGTGGAGGGCGGCGGGGTGCGGGAGGTCATCCTCGCCACCAACCCCTCCATGGAGGGGGAAGTGACGGCCACCTACGTGCAGCAGCTCCTGGCCAACCGCGGGGTGCGGATCACCCGGCTGGCGCGCGGCCTGCCGGTGGGCGGGGACCTCGAATACGTGGACGGCGTCACGCTGGCGCACGCGCTCACGGCGCGGCAGGACGTCGGCTGATGTCGCGCAAGCTTGCCGTGGCATTCGGGCTGGTGGCGGGGGCGGCGCTCGGGTGGGCCCTCTCGCAGCAGCACCTCGCGCAGCACCGCGAAGCGCTCTTCAGCGCCCGGCCGCTCCGGCGGCTCGCGGCGCTCGGGTCGCTCGCCGCGGAGGAGAACGTCGAAACCGTGCGGCTCCTGCGCGATTACCTCGCGTGGGAGCGGCATCCACTGCTCCGGCGGCGGGCCCGCGCCATTGTCCGCCGCCTCGAGGCGGCGCTCGGCTAACCCAGGGGACGTTGATGGCAGGAGCCTCGAGCTGGTCTTTCCGGGAAGAGGACTCCAACCGGATCCACGTGATCCTGTCGGAGTTCCTGCGTGAGGCGAATGCCCGCACGGGCATGATCGTCGACCGCACCGGCCAGATGGTGGCCATCGTCGGGGAGGAGCCCTCCTTCGACCCCACGGCGTTTGCCTCCCTCACGGCGGCGGACTTCAGCGCCAACGACCAGCTGGCCCGGATGATCGGCGAGCCCGAGTTCGGCTCCCTGTTCCACCAGGGCGAGAAGGAATCGATGTACCTCGCCGACATCGCGCGGCGGGTGATCCTGGTGGTGCTGTTCGACAATCGCACGACGCTGGGCCTGGTGAAGCTCCGGGTCCGCCAGACGGTGCTGGACCTGCGGCAGGTCTTCGAAGACATGTTCAACCGGGGCACCGCGGACGAGAAGCCGCCGGTGGAAACCGGGTTCCTGGGTGAGGCCGAGGATGAGCTCGACAAGCTGTTCGGCGCGTAAGGGGGAGTGACATCCGATGTCGATGATCAACTACGCCTCGCGCGAGATCAACTGCAAGCTCGTGTACTACGGGCCTGGCCTCGGCGGGAAGACCACGAACCTCGAGTTCGTCTTCAACAAGGTGGCGCCCAACTCGCGCGGTAAGCTCATCTCGCTTGCCACCGAGACGGAACGCACCCTCTTCTTCGACTTCCTGCCGGTGGACCTCGGCACCATCCGGGGCTTCAAGACCCGGTTCCACCTCTACACGGTGCCGGGGCAGGTGTACTACAACGCCTCCCGCAAGCTGATCCTCAAGGGGGTCGACGGCGTGGTCTTCGTCGCCGACAGCCAGATCGAGCGGATGGAGGCCAACATCGAGGCCATGCAGAACCTGTACGACAACATGGCCCAGCACGGCTACAACCTCACCACGATCCCCTTCGTGGTGCAGTACAACAAGCGCGACCTCCCCAACGCCGCGACGCTCAAGGAGCTGCAGGCGGCCCTCAACCCGGGCTGGCCGGTGGACGACGCCGCCAAGCAGCGCGCCACCCCCGACCCCTACCACGAGGGCGAGTTCCTGGTGGAACAGGTGGACGGCACCTGGATCGAGCGCGCTCCCTACTTCGAGGCCGTGGCCATGACCGGCGACGGGGTGTTCGACACCCTCAAGGCGGTCAGCAAGCTGGTGCTCAAGAGCCTCGGCTCCTGAGCGCCGCCCCCGGGAGGGCATGATGCCTGCCCCCACCACGCCGGCCCCGGGCCGCGCCTGGAACCTCCCCAACATCCTCACCCTGGTGCGGATCGGCCTCACGCCGGTCATCGCGCTGCTGCCGTTCATCGACGGCTACTGGCCCAAGCTCATCTGCTTCGGGGTGTTCCTCTTTGCCGCCATCACCGACGTGGTGGACGGCTACCTCGCCCGCTCGCGGAACCTGGTCACCGACCTCGGCAAGCTGCTGGACCCGATCGCGGATAAGCTGCTGTTGTTCGCCACGATCATCCCCATCTACGTCATCAGCCGCACCCGGCACGACCTCTACAACATCCCCGTGTGGGGCAGCATC
>JBGAOL010000253.1:0-6200 GCA_044221825.1 Gemmatimonadales bacterium | reverse complement strand
GCCAAGAGCGAGAAGGACATGGACCACACCGTGCAGGGCCGCTCGGTGACGCTGCGGTGGCACGGGGAGGCGGGCGCCGCGCGGGTGGAGCTGGTGACCGCGGCTCGGGCCTGAGGCGCCTTCCGGCGCAACGCACGCCGGGCCGCCCCCCCCCGGGAGTGGCCAGGCACGCGTTGCGCCCTCAACCGCCAATCCGCGCCAGGGCCTCCCGCACCTCGCGCACCTGGCCGAGCAGCGCGCTATCGGGATCGGTGCGCAGGGCAAGCCACTGCCGCCATGCCCGGCGTGCGCCCACGGTGTCGCCTGCGGCAAGGGCATACCGGCCCTCGAGGCGCAGGGCGCGAGCGATGAAGGGCAGCCCGTCCCAGAAGTCGATCGGCCGGCCGCGCATCACGCCCAACGCCCGCGCGGGCTGGCCGAGACGGGAGTAGCACTCCGCGAGCACAAAATGGGGCAGAGACAGGCGTGCCCCTGCGTTCTCCGCGCGCCAGGCCTCGAGTTGCGCCACGGCCCCCGCGGCGGCGGGGTCGCCACTCGTGCAGTGCCGGAGGCCGTCGAACATCAGGGCGGTCTGCCGGTTGCTCTCGCGCTCGGCCGCAGTGGTGGACGGCATCGCCGCGAGCATCCGGTCTGCCTCGGCGGCATCCACCTGCGTGCCGTGCCACTGCCGCCAGAGCAGGGCAAACATCGCCCGGTCGGGCGACCGCGCTTCCGGGGGCTGCCGGAGCGTCTCCGCGACGAGGCGCTCGGCCGCGACGCTGTCGGCGTCTGCCCCGAGGGCGTTGAGCACCGGCGTCATCGGCGAGATGGGCTGGCGGAGCAGCCGGGAGGCCTCGCGGAGGTCCCGGTCGTAGTCCGCAAACCGCCCGAGTGCCGACGCCACCCAGAGGTCTGCGCTCATGGCGTAGATCCGCTCCTCACGCGTCTCGGCGCCGGCCTTGAGGAACGTCATGGCGCGCTGCGCATCGGACGGATCCCCCCCCTCCAGCAGGCTCCAGGTGGCCACCTGCAGCAACGTCCCGGCGTCCAGGGCGGGCAGCCGGGTGCGGAAGCGGGCCACCGCCGCCGTGTCCCCGCGGGCCACGGCAAGGCGCCAGGCGAGCGAGGTTTCCCCGAGCGCCGCCGAGTCGGCGCGGGCGAGGCGTTGGGTGCTGCCGGCAAGCAGCGCCGTGTCACGCCGGACCAGCGCGATGTAGACAAGGTGCGTGAGCGGGGCGACGTAGGTGGAATCGAGCCCGTGAGCGCGCTCGAACGCCGCTGCCGCGCGCGTGAAATTGGAGTCGACGCCGAGGGCCGCCCCACGATGGAACAGCTGGTCGCCCAGCCCGAACCAGCCCTCGGCGCGGTCGGGGCTCAGGCGCACCACCTCTTCCCAGGCGTCGAGTTGCTCCCGCTGCGAGGTCGGGGCCGGCCACCGCGTCCCGACCACAGCCCGGAGGAACGCCCGGTCCGCCGCCCCCAGCTGGTCGCGGAGTGCGAGGGCGGTGTCGTTAACCACGCCCTGGCTGCGGTCGGCCACCCAGTCCGCCGCGTCGGCGCGCCAAAGCCAGGCCAGTGCGAAGCCGGGATCGAGCCGGGTGGCCTCCCCGAAGCGAGCCAGGGCGGCCGGGTAGTCGCCGTGGCGGTACGCCACGCGGCCAGCCAGCCACGCCCGGAGCGCGGGCAGCGAGGTGGTGGCGCGATCGGCGAAGTCGTGCCCGGTGCCGGCCTCCCCCAGCAGCAGGGCGCCTGCCAGCCGGTCGATGAGGGACGGCAGGCTGTCCACCGGGCCCCGGACGTCGGCGCTGGCGCGGAGCCGCCCGCCCTGTGCGTCGAGGAGGCGCGCCGACAGCGTCAGGCTTTTCTCCGTGCCCACCACCGACCCGAGCAGCAGCCGGCCCGCGCCGAGCCGGGCGGCCACCCTTGTGGCATCCTCGGTTGGGAGGTCCGCATCCCCGTCCCGGGCGTACTGCCGCCAGGCGCCGAGCACCGCGCGGGGATCCACCGCGCCGAGCGGACCGTCGTCGCCGAGTTTCATGGCGAGCAGGTCCACCATCCCCTCGCGCAGATAGGCGAGGGACGGCGCGGCACCGCTGACCCGGAAGGGTGCCACCACCACGTGGGTGGGGTCGAGCGGGCCCCCCGCGCGCGACCGGCGGATGATGGGCCACAAGGCCCCGGCCACCAGGACCAGCAGCGCCGCGAGCAGCGCGAAGCGCCCCAGTCGCTGAGGCTGGGGTCGAGCCGCCGGGGCCGGCGTGGCCGGAAGCCGAAGCTCCTCGGGGAGTGTGGGGATGGGGATCGCCAGCGGGGTGTGCCGGGGTTCGGCCGGGCGGGCGCGAAGGGTGGCCACGAGGCTCCGCGTCTCGGCGGAAGGCGCCACCTCGAGTTCACGCCGCAGGCGGCTGGTGAGCAGCTCGAACTCGGCCAGCGCCCCGCCCCGGTCGCCCGCCTGGTCCAGCAGGGTGATCAGCCGCCGCGCCGGCTCCTCCTCGAGCGGAGCCAGCGCCACCGCCCGGCGGGCCCAGCCGAGCGCGGTGGCCACGTCGCCCGTGGCCGTCGCGGCGTCCGCCAGGCGGCCGGCGGCCCCGATGGCTTCACGGCGCAGGCGCCGCCGTTCCCCATCCAGCCACTCCGCAAACTCGGGGCAGTCGGCCACGTGGAGCCCGGCGGCCAGGTCCCCCCGGTACATCCCCAGCGCCTCCTCGGGCCGCCCGGCCGCCAGCGCCTCCCCAAATGCGACGGCATCACACCACAGGTGGTCGCGGTCCAGCCCGAGCTCTTCGGTCCCCCGCCCGGTGATGGTCTCCTCCCCCAGCGCCCGGCGGAGCTGGTGCACCGCCTGGCGCAGGGAGTTGCGCGCCTTCTCTTCGGGGGAGTCGGGCCAGAACAGGGGGAGGAGGGTGTCCCGCCGGACAAAGCCGCCGGCACCGGCCCCCAACGTGAGGGCCAGGAGCACGCCCGTGCGCTTGGGCTGGGCGAGCACGGCATCCAGGGGGACGCCGTCGGCGCCCCGGAGGTCGGTGGGGCCGAGGGTGAGGAAGCGGATCATGGGGTGGAAACGGGGGAAAACGGGGGCTGACGGCCCAGATAACGGGCTCCGCACGCCCAGTTAACGCCCACGGCCTAAGGTACGGCCCGGCAGCCTCTTCCGTCAGGCCCCACCCCCGGGGCCCCCCTCTCACTGGAGTATCCCATGCTCACCCACCTGTCCCGTGCGGGCCGGCTCCTCGCGCTTGCCTCCGCCCTTACCCTCGCGGTCGCCTGCGGCGGCGATGGCGATGGGGGGAGCGGCCCCAACAACAACCAGACCACCTTTGCCGGCATCATCTCCTCCGATGACGGCCAGAGCTCGGGCGCCGTGGAGTTCGTGGCGGAGACCGGTTCGCCGGCGCCGCCGGCCGGGGCGGCCGCGCTGGTGTCGCCGGTGAGCATCACGGGCACCGTCACCTTCGGCGGCACCTTCACCGTGACCGGCACCTACGATCCCGCCACCGGCGCCCTCACCGCGAGTGGCGGCGGCTTCAGCTTCAGCGGCACGTACGACGGCAATGGTGGGCTCAGCGGCACCTGGACCGGCCCGGGCGGCCTCAGCGGCACGTTCGTCGCCACGTCCGGCAACGCCCCCGCTGTTTTCTGCGGCACCTACGACGAGGATGACGACGGCAGCGTCAACGGCACCTTCAGCTTCTTCATCACCGGCGGCAGCATCACCGGCGAGGCCTATCCCCAGAGCGGCAGCGGCGTCATCCCGCTCGGCGGCAGCGCGAACGGCAACGGGAACCTGACCATCACCACCCAGGGCCAGACCATCGCCACCGGGACGCGGAACGGGACCGACGTGTCGGGGAGCTACGACACCGGCAGCAGCAGCGGGACGTGGGTGGGCGCGGCCTGCCAGTGATGCGCGGATTGTCGCAGGGGTAGGGGTGGCGCCAGCGGCATCGGCGCCTCTCAGGGGGAAGGGTCAGGCTCCAGCCGGGGCCTGGCCCTTTTTCTCGCTCACCCGAAGCGGGTCTCGTACTCGAGGATGTCGAGGGTGCGCTGGTACAGTTCGTCCGCCTCGGCGTGGCTGTTGCCGATGGCGGTGAGGCCCAGCTTGCCGTACTGCGACAGCGCGCCGATCAGGTGGAAGAGGACCCCGGTCTCGCGCCGGTGATCGAAGTTGAGCTGGTTGATGGTGGTGATCTCCAGCAGGTCCTCGGGCAGCAGCCCGCGGTAGCGCGGCGAGTGCAGGTTGTCGGTGGCGCGGTAATACTTGGGGCGGCCGCTCGTGGAGCGGAACAGGCCGCTGGCCGGGTCCAGCTCGCCGCCGGTGAGGAAACGGAGCGCCAGGAAGGGATGCGTGGTGCCACCGAGGCGCAGGTTGATCTCGATGGCATGGAGCTGCCAGGGGGATGACGGGTCGTCGCGCGTGGCCAGGAAGTCCACGCCGAAGCGGCTCACCACGCCGAGGTCGGCGAGCACCCGGCCGACGCGGAGGCCCAGGTCCTGCACCTCGTGGCGGTAGCCATCGGCCGCCGGGAAGCGGCAGCCCTCGAAGATCTGGGCATCGGCGCCGCCGAGCAGCTGGTCGTGGGTGCTGAGGAGCATCACGCCGCCGTTGGGATTGGTGCGGAGCTGGGCGCTCGGGCTCTGCACCTCGCGCGCCTCGAGGAAAGCCTCCACCACGCCGCCCATGGCGCGGAACTTGGTGAGGAATCCCGCGCGGTCTTCGCCCGGGGCCACGAAGCGGAGCGTCTCGAGGGCTGGGGCCAGCGCGCCAGGGCCGCTTGTCGCGGGATAGGTGAACAGTGCGTTGCCCTCGCCGGAGAAGCCCTCGTCGAGCTTGAGCATGGCGCGGCGCAGGCCCGGCTGGCGCGCCTTGAGGGCGGCCAGCGCCTCGACGATGTCGAGCTCGTCCCGCAGGTCCTCGGCACCGTCGGGCAACGGCACCCCGGCGGTGCGGAACACCTTCCGGCTGCCTGACTTGCTCCCGAGGTGTGCCAGCGCCGGGTCCACGCCGTTGAGCGGGATGCCGAGCAGCACCGCCAGGCGGCGCTCGAGGGGCGTGGCGTTGAAGACGGAGAGGAAGGCGTGCCCGGGATCGCCCACGGCCTGGCGGATGCGCTCGATGAGCCGGGGGCGCTCCAGGATCTTCTGGGTGAGCGGGCGGGGCGAGGCGTCGTGGGCACAGAGCATGGTGAGCCGCTGGCGCGCGTGGCTCGCGGGAATGCCCGGGAGAAGCTGCAGCAGGTAATCCAGGATGAGGGGGTGCACCGGCTGGCTGGTGACGTACACCACCCGCGCCCGCGGGTTGCGGAGCCGGATCAGCAGGAAGAGGAGCCGCTCCTCGTAGTACGCCGCCCCCTCGAGGCGCTCCAGTCCGGCGGGGTCGAGCGTGAGCGAGGGGACCACCACCGTCGTGCTCGGCTGGTCGCTCTCCTGCGCCAGGTGCGACCAGACGTGCGCCAGCCTCGGCTGCAGCGCCTCGAAGGCGCGCAGCTCCTCGTCCAACGTCAGCTGGCTGGCGAACGGGGGATGCGGGATCACGACCATGCCTCACGGAATCCCCGACGCTACGGGAGAGCGCCGGTCGGCGGCATGAGCGTGACGTGAATTTCGCTTCAGGGCCCCGGGGCCGGCCGGCGGGCCGGGACGCATTTCGGGCCGGCCAATTCACCTAACCCCTGCCCCACCCTATCTTTGCGCCATGTCCAAGCCCTCCCCCACCCCGACCGTCCTCGGCCTCGTGCAGATGCACATGTCGGCCGACCCGGCCGACAACATGGCGCGCGCCATCGCCGGCGTGCGCGAGGCCGCGAAGCGCGGCGCCACCGTGGTCTGCCTGCCGGAGCTCTTCCGCAGCCGCTACTTCTGCCAGACCGAGGACCACGAGTTCTTCAAGCTGGCCGAGCCCATCCCGGGGCCGAGCACCGAGGTGCTGGCCAAACTGGCGGGCGAGCTCGGCATCGTGCTCATCGCCTCGCTGTTCGAGAAGCGGGCGGAAGGCCTGTACCACAACACCACCGCCATCCTCGACGCGGACGGCTCGTACCTCGGCAAGTACCGGAAGATGCACATCCCGGACGACCCGAATTACTACGAGAAGTTCTACTTCACGCCCGGCGACCTCGGCTTCCGGTCGTGGGACACCAAGTACTGCAAGGCGGGTGTGCTGATCTGCTGGGACCAGTGGTACCCGGAGGCGGCCCGGCTCACGGCGCTCACGGGGGCGCAGG
>JBGAOL010000252.1:0-5972 GCA_044221825.1 Gemmatimonadales bacterium | reverse complement strand
GTTCACCCCTGACGGCGGGCCGGCGGGCCGGAGCGCCAGCACGGCCCCGGCCACCAGCGCCACGACGATGCCGAGCGCCACCAGCGCGAGGCCACGCCGCCGCCGCCCGCCGGCGGCCGGCACCGGGCTCAGGCCCAGGATGGCGGAACGAAACTCCGCGCCGTTCTGCCACCGGCGCGCAGGGTCCTTCTCCAGCGCACGGTTGACGGCGGCGGCCACGGCTGGCGGGATGTCCTTCCGGAAGGACTCGACCGGCGCCGGCTTCTCGCCGAGGTGCATGGAGGCCACGGCCGCGGCGTTGGGGGCGCGGAAGGGGGGCCGCCCGGCGAGCATCTCGTAGGCCACCACGCCGAGCGCGTAGAGGTCGCTCCGGGCGTCGACGTGGTCGCCGGCGGCCTGCTCGGGACTCATGTAGGTGGGAGTGCCCACCGCCACGCCCTGCGCGGTGCGGACGCCGTCCACGTCGGCGAGGGCGCGGGCAATGCCGAAGTCGGCGAGGAGGGCGCGGCCGGTGGTGTCGTCGAGGAGGATGTTCTCCGGCTTCACGTCCCGGTGCACCAGGCCCGCCTGGCCGGCGGCGTGGAGCGCGCTCGACAGGTCCGCCACCACGTGCGCCACGAGGTCCGGCGCCAGCTTCCCCTCGCGCTGGAGCCGCTGGCGCAGGCTCTCGCCCGGCACGTAGTCCATGACGTAGTAGAAGATCCCGGTGGTCTCGCCGGCGGTGTGCACCGCGACGATGCTCGGGTGGCGCAGCTTGGCGATCATGCGCGCTTCGGCCAGGAAGCGCTGCGTGATGCTCGAGTGCACCGCGAGCTCGGGATGGACCACCTTCACCGCGACCGGCCGGTCGAGCGTGGTGTCCCGGGCCAGGAACACCACGCCCATGCCGCCATAGCCGAGCTCCCGCTCGATCCGGTACTGGGGACCGAGCGCCGCCTGCAGGCGCGCCAGCAGCTCGCTGTGGGACGAGGTCACGGTCTGCAAAGTAGGCCCGGGGTCCGGAGTCGGCCATGCACCCCGCCTGCGGCAGCGGGGAAGGCCTTCCCTAGGACGCGCCCGGTCTGGCGAAGGTTGCATGATGCACCCGGGAACCGTTGAGCGGGGTTTGAACCCCGGGCGCTATCGTGGCGCCGTCCCATTCCCGGCCACTCATGACCACGCCCACACCCCCGCCTCCCGCCAACGGGGTGCCGCCGGTGATTGCCGCCGTGCTCCGCCCCGACGAGAAGACCCGCGTCGAGGCCGCGAGCAACGGCTGGTTCTCCCTGGTCCACAAGGAATCCGTGCCCGACGCCATCCGCGCCGTGCGCGAGCGTCCCGTCGATGCGGTGCTCCTCTCCGTGCACCACTGCCGCGAGAGCCAGCTCGACGCGGTGAGCAGCCTCATCCGCGGCTTTCCCGGCATCCCCACGGTGGCCCTCGTGAGCCGGCACGACCCCGAGGGCTCCAACGCGCTCCTCCAGCTCGGCGCCACCGGCGTCCGCCAGGTGATCGACGTGACCGCTCCCGATGGCTGGCACCGCCTCCGCCAGCTCCTGGGCCAGCCCGCCACCCGCGACGCGGCCCGGATCCAGGGCCGCATCCTCGCCACCCTCGGCGACGCGACGCCGGACGCGCTGGTGTTCTTCGAGGCGCTGGCCCGTCTGGCCCCGGACGTGGGCACCGCACGCGCTTTTGCCGACGCGCTCGACGTGCCCTGCACCACGCTCATGTCGCGCTTCATGCGGGCGGGGCTGCCGAGTCCCAAGAACTACCTCGCGGCCATGCGGATCGTGCACGCCACGGCGCTCTTCGCGCGGCCGGGCTTCTCGGTGTCGGATGTGGCCTACCGGCTGGACTATTCCTCGCCCCAGAGCTTTGGGCGGCACGTGCGGGCGCTGCTGGGGATCACCTGCGTGGAGCTGAGGCAGCGGTACACCTTTGACCAGGCGGTGGACCGATTCATTGCCCTCATGGTGACCCCCCACGTCGACACCTGGCGGGAATTCCGGCCCCTCAGTCCTCGGCGCGACCGGACGTAAATAAGAACCGCGGGCGACCGAATGGCCGCCCGCGGTGCTCGTAAGTTGTTGCACCACTTAGGATTTTAGTCCGAGTTTGGTAGCAGTAGTCAGTGATACGACGTCGAATCCTGCGGCTTCCAGCGTGGCCCGGCCGCCTTCCTCCCGATCCACCACCGCCAGCACGCCGAGCACCTTGGCGCCCTCCTCCTTCAGGGCCTCGATGGCCTTGAGGGCGGAACCGCCGGTGGTGATCACATCCTCGACCACCACCACTGCATGGCCGCTGGTGAAGTTCCCCTCCACGCGCCGCCCGGTGCCGTGGGCCTTGGCTTCCTTGCGGACGGAGAAGGCGTCGAGGATGGGCGGCTGGGCCACGCTGGCGGCGGCGATGGCGTAGGCCACCGGGTCGGCGCCCATGGTGAGGCCGCCGATGCCCTGGGGCGCCCAGCCCCTGGCGCGGAGCGCCTCGAGGCCGAGCCGCCCGATGAGCACCAGCCCCTCGGCGCTCATGGTGGTGAGCCGGCAGTCGACGTAGAACGGGCTGGTGCGGCCGGAGGCGAGGACGAAGTGGCCGCGCTTCACCGACCTGGCCAGCAGCAGCTGGTCGAGGGCGGCCTGATCCTGGGGGGTCATTACTTGCCGAAGAGACTCTTGAGGAAGCCGCCCTTTTTGTCTTCCGGGGCGCGGAGGGCGGTGCAAAGGCGCGACGTGAATTCGTCCACCGTCTTGCTGCGCTTGGTCAGGTCCCGCTCCAGTCCGGCCATGATCGCGGCTTCCACGGCATCGGGGAAGCGCAGGCCCTTCACCGCCTGGTTGAGCGGGATGGGGGGCTGGGAGAGGAGCTGCTGGAAGAGCTCGCGGGGGGAGCGGCCGCTGTAGGGGAGGGTCCCCGCCAGCAGGTAGTAGGCGATGGTGGCGAGGCTGTAGACGTCGGCCTGCTCGTTGACCAGCTCGCCGGAGAGCGCCTCGGGGGCGACGTACTGCAGGGTGCCCACGAAGAAGCCGGTGCGGGTGAGGCGCTCCTCGGGCTTCAGGTCCGCGTCGCGGGCGATGCCGAAGTCGAGCAGCACCGCGCGCTGGGTGGCCGGGTTGTACTGGATGTTGGCGGGCTTGAGGTCGCGGTGGATGATGTTCTGCTTGTGGGCCGCGGCCAGGGCGTTGCCGATCTGCTCGATGATGGTGGCCACGAGCGCGGGCGCGAGCCGGCCGGAGCGGCTGGCGAACTTCTCCAGCGCCTCCCCGTCCACCCACTCCATGGCCAGGTAGTACAGGTCCTCGGTCTCGCCGTACTCGTAGGTCTGGACGATGTTGGGGTGGCGCACCCGCGTGCCGAACTCCGCCTCCCGGAGGAAGCGCTTGATGGCCACGGGATCCTGCGCCAGCCGGGTGCGCAGCACCTTGAGCGCGACGAGGCCGCGCTCCGGGTGCTCCGCCTTGTACACCGTCGCCGTGCCGCCCTCGCCCACGTGGGACAGCAGGCGGTAGCCGGCCACGGTGCGGCCAATGAGATTGTCAGTGCTCATGGAAGTGCCCCCAAGCTACCGCGCGCCGGGGACACGAGCAAGCGACCGTCGCTTGACCACCCTCCGCCGCGCGGACTAAGCTAGGACATGGTCACCCTCACCCGCCTGACCCGGCAGCTGCCGGTCCTCCTCCTCGCCGGCTTGGCCGGCTGCGGCAGCTGGGGTCGCGTCGGCGACGAGCCCCGCCCGCGCGGAGGCGAGACGCTCACCCAGATCCTCGACATCAATACCGCCTACCGGCGCCTGGGCCGCCTCACAGCGGGGGCGCCGCTCCCCTTTGTGGCCAGTGTGCAGTTCTTCGCCGGCCCCGGGGACTCGACGGTGGCGGTGGTGGCCATCTCGCTCGAGAACCGGAACCTCCAGTTCCAGCGCGACAACGCCACCTTCGTGGCGCGCTACCGGGTGCAGCTGAGCGCCCTCCCCGCGGCGGGCGGCGCGCCGGTGCGCCTCGCCAAGGACCAGGTGGTGCGGGTGGGCGCCTTCAGCGAGACCCAGCGGAACGACGAGAGCGTGGTCTATCAGGAGGGCCTCACCCTCCCGCCCGGCGCCTACACCATGGCGGTGGACCTGACCGACCTGGGCATCGGGACGCCGAGCCACGCCGAGGGGAAGTTCACGGTGCCGGCGTTCGGGCCGGGCAGCTTCACGGCGCCGGCGCTCGCCTACCAGGCCAAGGGGCGGGGCAGCCGCACGGCGCCGGTGTCGGTGATCCTCAATCCGCGTGGCGCGCTGGCCTACGGCGGGGACTCGGCCATTGCCTACGTGGAGGGGTACCGGCTGGCGCCGGGCACCGCGGTGCCGATCCGCCTGGTGGACGCCAAGGACAGCGTGGTGCTCGACGACACGCTGCACTTCGAGGGCGGGCGGGAGGTGGAGAGCCAGATCGTCCGCTTTGCGCCGAGCACGGTGTCCCTCGGCGAGCTGCGGCTCACGGCGGGGGCGGGGGACTCGGCCCACGTGACGCGCGCGCTGGTGTCGTTCTCCGCCGGCTGGGTGGTGACCAACTTCGACGAGATGATCGGCCTGCTGCGCTACTTCCCGCCCTCGGGCGCGCTCGACTCGCTCCGCAAGGCGCGCGACAGCGACAAGGCGCTGGCCTGGCAGGCCTTCTACAAGTCCACCGACCCCAACACCGCCACGCCCATCAACGAGGCGATCGACGCCTACTTCCACCGCCTGGCGATCGCCAACGCGCGCTACCGCGACGAGGGCGTGCAGGGCTGGCGCACCGACCGGGGCGAGGCCTTCATCCGCATCGGCGATCCCGACGAGATCTACGACGCGAGCCCCACGGCCACCGGCCGCACCATCCGGTGGATCTACACCCGCTACAACACCGCGCTCTACTTCGTGGACGAGACCGGCTTCGGGCGCTTCAAGCTGACGCCGGGTTCCCGCTCCCAGCTCGAGTACATCGCCACGCGCGAAGGCGTCTAGGGCGGCTCCGCCGCCCTAGACGCCCGTAGCGGCGGAACTGCGTTCCGCCGTCTCGAGGCCGGCGTCCGAGACGGCGGAGCACAGCTCCGCCGCTACGGGCACGCTCACGGCCGGGCGCTTACATTACGCCCCCTATGACGGACCCCCGCCCCCGCCTCTTCCTCATCGACGGCTACGCCCTGATCTACCGGGCGTTCTTCGCCCTCATCAGCCGTCCGCTCCGCACCTCCAAGGGCGAGAACACGAGCGCCGCGTGGGGCGTGGTGAACTTCCTCCTCCGCCTGCGCGAGAAGTACCACCCCGAGTACCTGGCCTGGGTGCACGACGCCGGGGACTCGTTCCGCACCGAGCTGTTCGCCGAGTACAAGTCCACCCGCGAGAAGCTGGACGAGGAGCTGCAGCAGGAGTTCGACCGCTCGGTGGAGCGGATCGAGCAGCTGCTCGGCGCCTTCAAGGTGCCGGTGGTGGCGGTGGCGGGCTATGAAGCCGACGACGTGATCGGCACCCTGGCCGCCCTCGGCAGCGCGCGCGGCTACGACGTGGTGGTGGTGTCGGGCGACAAGGACTTCTACCAGCTCATCCGCCCGCACGTGGCGCTGCTCAACCCCGGCCGCGGCGGCCCCGCCGCGGTGGACGAGCAGTGGGTGGACGAGTCCAACGCGGCCGAGCGCCTCGGCGTGCCGCCGTCGCAGGTGGTGGACTACCTGGCGCTGGTGGGCGACAGCAGCGACAACGTCCCCGGCGTGAAGGGCATCGGGGCCAAGGGCGCGGTGGAGCTGCTGACGCAGTTCGGCTCGCTCGAGGCGCTGCTGGCACGGACGGCCGAGATCAAGGGCAAGCGCGCGCGCGAGGCGCTTGAGCAGTACGCCGCCGATGCGCGGCTCTCCCAGCGGCTGGTCACCATCCACACCGACGTGCCGGTGACGCTCGACGAGGCCGCGCTCAAGGAGTGCGAGCCGGACCGTGAGGCGCTGCTGCGGATCATCGGGGAACTCGAGTTCTACTCGCT
>JBGAOL010000251.1:0-6350 GCA_044221825.1 Gemmatimonadales bacterium | reverse complement strand
ATCGAGGGACGCCTGACGGAACTGAACGCGGAGCTGCGGGCGGCCGAGGACCGGCTGCAGGCGTTCCTGCAGCAGAACCGGGACTTCTCCAACTCGCCGCAGCTCCGATTCACGCATGACCGGCTGCAGCGCGCGGTGGACCTGCAGCAGCAGGTGTACCTGACGCTGTCGCAGGGGTACGAGCAGGCGCGGATCGACGCGCTGCGGAACACGCCGGTGATCGGGGCGGTGGAGCGGCCGATCGTGCCGGCGCGTCCCGACCGCCGGGGGACGGTGATCAAGGGGCTGCTGGCGCTCATCCTCGGAACCCTCACCGGGGTCGGGCTGGCGCTGGCCCGGGAGTCGATGCGGGCGACAGCGCTGCAGAACCCCGACGGGGTGAGTCAGTTCTCGCGGCTCCGACAGGCGGCCATGAGTGACTTGCGTCACCCGGTGCGGGCGCTCAAGGAGGGGCTCCGGGAGTCGCCGCCGGGCTCACCCAGCTCGGGAGAAGGGTGAAGATGACGGGGGTCACCGCCGGAGTGGCGGGGACCCCCAATTTGTTTGTAGGTTTTCCGAGCACCGTGGCCGAACGTGGGCACCCCTTACCGCCCGGCCGACTCGCCATCTCAGCCTTAAGAGATAGGCCGACGATACTGTAGTACTCCCGCCGGGAGCCGGCGGGCTCGGGATGGGCACAGGGGGACTCACCGTGATCACCTATAGCCGGAGCCGGAGCTTGACCAACGCCTTGTCGCTGGCCGTTGCCTTCCTGCTCTTTCCGTTACTGGGCTGCAGTTCGGCCGACGGCACGGGGGCCAACGCCCAGGTGCCGCTCCGGCTGACGGCCGAGGAAATCGTCACGGCGCCCGCCCGCACCGGGACGACCCACGTATTGGTCCAGGACCCCGATACCAGCGCCAGTTACAGCTTTGCGCTCCGGCAGGGGCCTGGGCATGGTGCGGCCGGGGTGGACGTCAACGGGGCGGTCTGGTACCTCCCCGACAGCGGCTTCACGGGACGCGACCAGCTGACCGTGATGGTGAGCGCCAGCCGTGCCGACCTCGAGCCGACGGCTATCACCGTGGCGGCCACGGTGGACCCGGCGGGCCTCAACTCAGGCCAGATGCGGGTTTACTCCAGCCCGTACGCCGCGGTGGACTGGGGGGCGGCGCTGCGGCTCAAGGTGCAGCTGCACGATCACGTGGGCACCACGCAGGCGCGCCTGCTGGCCTACGACGCGGCCGGGTACGACGTGATCAGCACGATGAACTACAGCGGCATGCGCGCCTTCTCGTACGCGCTGGGCGAGGTGCGGTGGCCGGTGGAGAACTGGCTCCCCCCGGCGTTCCTTGGGGGGCTCACCCACCTCAAGTTCTTCATCCCGAATGCTGAGCAGGTGGGCTACATCCATGCGACGTCGCCCTTCCTGGCCACCTACATCGAGCGCTGGGACGACTCGGTGACGCCGACGCCCGCCCGGCAGCCCTGGCACTACGCAAGCGAGCAGGAGGAGCTTTCGCTGATCGGGGAGTTCGGCGGCTTCCCGATCGTGGCGCACCCGTGGTACGGGGCGGGCGCCCTGGACCAGCTCACCGACTTTTCCGGCATCGAGGTCTACTCCGCCTTCGCGCGCGCCAAGGCCGAGGAAGGTACCGACCCCTACTACACGCAGGTCGACCGGAATGAGGCCCTGCTCGCCACCTGGGACCACCTGCTGCTGGGCAATCAGCGCATCCTTGGCGTGGCCGTGAACGATCACTTTGGGCCGGACAACACCTCGGTGACGCTCAGCTCGCGGACGCGGGATAGCGGGAAGATCCTGGCCCTGGTGCCCGCCGGGACCGCGGCGGATCTCCGGCAGGCGATGGAAGCCGGTGCGGTGCTCGCCGTGAAGGACGTGGGCCAGGTGAAGAATGCCTACCCGCAGGTGGACTCGATCAGCCTCGGGCTTTCGACGGTGACCGTCGAGACAGGCGGCACGGTTTCATGGATCGCCAACGGGCACCCGCTCCTCGACGGAAAGACGCTGGATTTCGCGCGGCTGCCGGCGGGGACGACGTTCGTACGGGCCGAGGTGCGGAACGCGGAGGGGAGCACCGTTTTCACGCAGGCCTTCCCGGTGCGCCAGATCGGTGACATGGACGGGGACGGGGACATCGATGCCGTCGACGCGGCCATCTGCCCGGCGGTGCGGGCGGGCATCGATCCGGATCCGGATCACCGGGCGGCGTGCGTGTTCGTGCAGGCGGGGGGGATGAACGTGGTGCTGCGGCGACCCCGGGGCTCGGGTGGAGCACCGGCGGGGCTGGCGCGGCCTAGGCGGGAAAAACCGCTGCCTCCACGATGGCGCAGAGGCAATGCCCGAGCGCGATATGACTTTCCTGGATGTGCTGAGTATCCCGGCTAGGCACGCACACCGCGACGTCCACGACGTCCCGCGCCTTCCCGCCTGACTCTCCCGAGAACAGCACCGTCACCATCCCCAGCTCCCGCGCCTTGGCAAAGGCGCGGAGCACGTTGGGGCTGTTGCCGCTGGTGGTGATGCCCACCAGCACGTCGCCCTTCCGGCCGAGGGCCTCGACCTGGCGCTCGAAGACGTGATCGAAGCCGAAGTCGTTGGCGTTGGCCGTCAGGAACGAGGTGTCGGTGGTCAGCGCGAGGGCGCCGAGGGCGGGGCGGGGACGGTCGTGGTTGAGGGCACTGGTGAACTCCGCCGCGAGGTGCTGGCAATCGGCGGCGCTGCCGCCGTTGCCGCAGAAGAGGAGCTTCCCGCCCGCCTGGAAGCTGGCCACCACACGGGCCGCGGCCTCGGCGAGCGGCGCGGCGCACTGCTCGGCGGCCGCCCGCTTCACGTCGGCGCTGGTCAGGAGATGGCGGCGGACGAACTCGGCGGATCCGGACATCGGCGCCTCGGGCGGCGGGGTCAGGGGACGGGACGCACCACGGGGAGGCCGGCCGGGTGGCGGACGATGCGCGCCAGCTCCAGCAGGTCCCCCACCAGATAATCGGCACGGCCGGCCGCTTCGGTGAGGGTGCGGGGGCCGTAGCCGGTGGCCACGAGGGCGGTGGGCACCCCCAGGGCGCGGCCCAGCTCCAGGTCGGCAAGCTTGTCGCCGACGACGATGGCGCGGGTGGGGTCCACGGCCAGCTCGGTGGCGGCGCGCTCCACGAGGGCGGTGCCGGGCTTGCGGCAGAGGCAGCCGCTGGCGCCGTCGTGGGGGCAGCTGTAGATGCCGTCGAGCCGGACGCCCTCGCGGGTCAGCAGGAGCTCCAGACGCGCGTGGATGGCGGCGAGCTGGTCCAGGGTGACGAGGCCGCGGGCCACGCCGCTCTGGTTGGTGACCACCACCACGGTGAAGCCGGCCTTCTCGAACTCGCGCAGGCCGGCGGCGGCGCCGGGAAGGAGGGCCACGCGGTCGGGATCGCTCAGGTAGTGGCGTTCCTCGATCAGGGTGCCGTCGCGATCGAGAATGAGGAGGTTGGGGCGGCGTTCCTTGAGACGGCCGCTGCGGCGCGTGAGGCGGACCCCGATGGGCCCCGAGGCGGTGCCCGGGGGGCCGTCTGCTACCCGCATGAGCTCCTGGCCGCGATCCTCCCATGCCACCACCATGCCGGGTCGGGCGCGGGCGGCCGCCTCGAGGGCGGGGGCGTTGACCAGGGCGGTCGTCGCGGTGGCAATCGGATGAACGTCCAGCGGCATCGGCCTTTGCTTCCGGGAAGAGGGAAAGACTAGCCGGGGTTGGGAGGACAGGGCAACCCGAAGGGGGCAGTCGGGGAGGCGGAAGGGCTGCCGCGAGCTGATACAGGCTCCTAAGTCGTGAATTTACAGGCAATTGACCGGACCGTTGCGAGTTGTAGATTTGGACAGCTCGTGGCGCGGCTCGTGCATGACACGGTGCCGACCACCACCCCCCGAAACGGACACCATGGCGCCCACCCCTCGGAACGGACTCCGAAACCGGTATCTGTTCCTGTCCGACCTGCTGTTGCTGCCCGCGGCCACCATCCTTGGCTACGTGCTGCGTTTCGAGGGGGTGACCTGGCCCGCGCCGTACAGTGAAGTGGCGATCGCGTACATCGCCCTCACCCTCCCCATCAAGCTCGGCTTCCTGCTCGGTTTCGGGCTGTACCGGCGGTTGTGGCAGCTGGCCAGCGTGACGGAACTTCGCACCATCCTCCATGCCACCGCGCTGTCCGGGATCACCTGCTTTGTGGTGGGGGTGTGGGTGCTGCCGGCCACCGGCCTAACGGCAATCCGGCCCCCGCTCTCGCAGCTACTGCTGGACATGCTGCTGACGGGCGCGGTGGTGTCGCTGCCGCGGTTCATCGTGCGGGCGGGGGTGATCCGGCGGGCGCCGAAGCACGGTGAGGGCACCCGGCGGGTGCTCATCGCGGGCGCGGGGACGGCGGGCGGGATGCTGGTGAAGCAGATCGACAGCCACCCGCTGCTGGGCCTCATCCCCGTGGGCTTCGTGGATGACGACGCGGAGAAGCAGGGCCACAAGCTGTACGGCCTGCCGGTGTTCGGCACGCTGGCCGACACGGCGCGGGTGTGCGTGGAGGAGGCGGTGGACGAGGTGCTGATCGCCATGCCCACGGCGCGCGGGTCGGTGCTGCGCGCGCTGGTGACGGCGGCCACCGGGGCGGGGGTGAAGACCCGGACGCTGCCGAGCATCGGCGACATCCTGTCGGGGAAGTTCGACCCGTTTGCGCTGCGGCAGGTGGAGATCCAGGACCTGCTCCGGCGGGAGCCGGTGAAGATCGACCTGGCGTCGGTGCAGTCGCTGGCCATGGAGCGGACGGTGCTGGTGACCGGGGCCGGCGGGTCCATCGGCTCGGAGCTGTGCCGGCAGCTGGCGGGGCTCGAGCCCACGCGGCTGGTGCTGGTGGGGCACGGCGAGAACTCGATCTTCGGGATCCAGCAGGAGCTGCTGCAGCGCTGGCCGCACATCCGGCTCGAGGCGGTGATTGCGGACGTGAAGGACGCGGGCCAGATCCGACGGACGTTCGAGCGGTGGCAGCCCTTCTCGGTGTTCCACGCGGCGGCGCACAAGCACGTGCCGCTCATGGAGGAGAACATCGCCGAGGCGGTGCGCAACAACGTCCTGGGGACGCGGAACGTGGTGCACGCGGCGGCGGAGTTCGGGGTGGAGCACCTGGTGATGATCTCCACCGACAAGGCGGTGCGCCCCACCAGCGTCATGGGCGCCACCAAGCGGGTGGCGGAGCAGCTGGTGCAGATGGTGGCGGAGGAGCAGGAGCGGAACTTCGTGGCGGTGCGCTTCGGCAACGTGCTGGGGAGCCGGGGGTCGGTGGTGCCCACATTCCTCAAGCAGATTGCCGATGGCGGGCCGGTGACGGTGACGCACCCGGAGATGCGCCGCTACTTCATGACGATCCCCGAGGCGGTGCAGCTGGTGCTGCAGGCGGGGGCGCTGGGGCAGGGGGGTGAGGTGTTTGTGCTGGACATGGGGGAGCCGGTGAAGATCGCGGACCTGGCGGCGGACCTGATCCGCCTGTCCGGGAAGGAAGTGGGACGCGACATCGAGATCCGCTTCAGCGGGACCCGGCCCGGCGAGAAGCTCTACGAGGAGCTGTTCTTCGACGCGGAGCACGCTTCGCCGACCGAGCACCCGAAGGTGCTCCGCGCCAAGAACGCGGCGCTCCCCATCGGCGTCACCACCGTGGTGGGCGACCTCATCCATGCGGCCGAGGAGGGGTGGGCGCACGACGACCTGCGCTCCCTGCTGCGGCGGCTGGTGCCCGACTACGAGGCGACGCTGGCGGGGGCGCCGGTAAAGAGCGACAGCCCGGCGCGAGAGAAGAACCGCAAGGACTGACGCGAACCACGGGGAAAGACGACGGGGGGTGGTGCCGGCTCGGCACCACCCCCCGCGTGCTTGGGCAAGGGTTGCCCGCTACTTGATGACGATCACCACCACCGCCGCGAGGCTGGCGACGATCTGTGCGAGGGCGCCGGTGAAGGCCAGCCAGTCCTTCTTGTCGGCCGGATCCTTGGCCGGGACAAAGACCTCGGCGCCGGCGAGGGGGTCGGGCTTGGTGTCGGGGAAGAACCAGAAGTGCTTGTGGACGCTCTCGACCTTGCCGCTGGGCTGGGTGACGTAGGCGCGGTTCCGGTCGGCCTCGCGGCTGTAGCCGCCGGCGGCGCCGATGTAGTAGTCGAGGCTCTTGCCCTTCACGTAGGTGACGGACATGGCCGCGTTGACGGCGCCGCGGACGTACACGACGGGGATGTACTCGGGGATGAAGACCGAGTCGCCGTCGGAGAGGATCAGGTTGTCGCGGAAGTCGTGTTCCTCGAGGACCTTGGGCAGGTCCACGCCGATGCGGCCGCCGCGGTCGCTGTT
>JBGAOL010000250.1:0-6352 GCA_044221825.1 Gemmatimonadales bacterium | reverse complement strand
GTGGGGAAGCGGGTGCGCGCCGAGTCGGGCTCGGGGGCGGGCGGGCTGATGGCGGGCGCCAGCCGCGGCGTGGCCAGCCGCCACGGCGTCCGCGCCAGCACCAGCGCCGTGGCCAGCGGCGCATCGCTCGCGTCGCTCGAGGTGAGCACGGTGTCCACCGCCACCGCCACGGTGCCGTCGCCGTTCACCAGCTCGCCCACGCGCACCTCGGCCACGAGGCCGTCGGTGAGGGCGAGGCGCTGGCTGGTGCCGCCCAGGGACCGGCTGGCCTCGCCGTCGCCCACGATGGTGCCGAGGCCGAGGGCGCGCGCGGCGAGGGCGAAGCGCGGCAGCTCGCTGTCGCCGTTCACCAGGAAGATGAGGCGCACGTCGTGCGCCGACTCGCTGCCCTCGTAGAGCGGCCCCGCGGCCTGGTGCCAGCCCTCGCGGAAGACGGCCGAGGCCTGCGCGGGGCGGTCGGGAGCGTAGCCCTCGTGGAGTCGCGTCCGCTCCCCCGGGCCGATGATCGAATTGGGGAAGAGGGCGCGCGTCACGGCGGGCTGGCCCAGCGCGTGGTCCACGTCGCCGTGCGCGGGCCAGCCCGGCGGCGCGCGCAGGTCGAAGACGATGGCGTGCGCCTGCTGGAAGAGCGGCAGCAGCACCGCCACCCCCGCCGCCACCTCCGCCGACGCGCCGATGGCCGGAGGCAGGATGCTCACGATGAGCGTGCTGTCCTCGGTCCAGCGATGGCTCACGGCGGGCTGGCTGGGGTCGCTTTCCCAGGGGATCGTGGTGTCCACGACGCGCGTGCGCGGGTCGGCCAGGGTGCCGAGGAAGTCGTTGAGCGCGGCGGCGTAGCCGTCCCGGGTGTCGGCGTCGTGGATGGCGTCGGCGGCGCTGGCCGCGGCCCGGTCCCACGTCACGCCGACGTAGCCGAGCGTCGGATGGAAGAAGCGGACGGTGGTGTAGAGGCGGCCGAGCGCGGCACTTCCTGCGCCGCGAGCGGGAGCGCCGTGAGCACGACGGCGAGCGCGCCGCGCGCGAGGGAGCGGAGGATCATGCCGTGCCCATGCCGAACCAGAGGAGGGCGCCCACACCGAGCGCCGTGATGGCGAGCCAGAGGACGAGGCTCTTCGTCATGCGGATGAAGAAGAGCGTCACGGCGGCGACGCCGAACCCGATGGCCGCATGCACACCGGCCGCCCCGGGCGCGTTCCCCTGGCCCAGCGACACCCCGCCCGCCAGCATCCCGAAGATCCCCGCCATGATCAGCGCCTTGCCGATCCGGATCACCAGGATCACCAGCAGCACCAGCGCCGCCGCGGCGATGGCCGTGGGCAGGTTGATGTGGCGCATGAACTGGTCGAGGGCGTGGTCCATGGGTGCCGGTGGCTGGGGGCGGTGTGGGGCGTGCCTTGGTGTGAGAACCACAGAGGCACAGAGGACACGGAGGTCACGGAGGCATCCAGCACGGAGGAGCCCGCCCTCGATCCGGACAACCCATCTGTTGTTGCTCTCTGTGTTCTCCGTGTCCTCTGTGCCTCTGTGGTTATCACACCGACCCGAGTCCCCCCGACGCCCCCACCATCCTCACCCCTCCGCCGACTGCCGCTTGAGCTCCGCCAGCCGGTTGAGCGCCTCGAGCGGCGTCAGGCGGTCCAGGTCCAGGCCCTTGAGCGCCTCGACCACCGGGTGCGGCCGCGCCTCGCCGAAGAGGGCGAGCTGCGAGGGATCGTCGTCGCCCGGCGGGGTGCCGGGGACCATGCGGTGCTCGCCCTCGAGGGTCTTGAGGACTTCCCGGGCGCGGCGGACCACCGCCTGGGGGAGGCCCGCGAGCTGCGCCACGTGGATGCCGTAGCTCCGGTCGGTGCCGCCCGCCTCGAGGCGGTGCAGGAACACCACGCTGTCGCCCGACTCGCGCACGGCCACGTTGAGGTTCCGCGCGTGCTGCAGCGCCTCGGGCAGCTGCATCAGCTCGTGGTAGTGCGTGGCAAACATGGTGCGGCAGCCCACCTGGTCGTGCAGGTGCTCGGTGACGGCCCAGGCGATGGCCACCCCGTCGTACGTCGAGGTGCCGCGGCCGATCTCGTCCAGCAGCACCAGGCTCTGCGCCGAGGCGTTGTGGAGGATGGCGCTGGTCTCGCTCATCTCCACCATGAAGGTGGACTGGCCGCGCGCCAGGTTGTCGCTCGCGCCCACGCGGGTGAAGAGCCGGTCCACCACCCCGATCTCCGCCGCCTCCGCGGGCACGAAGCTGCCGAGCTGCGCCAGGATCACGCAGAGGCCGATCTGCCGCAGGATGGTGCTCTTGCCCGCCATGTTGGGGCCGGTGACGAGCAGCACCCGCTCCGCCGGGTCGAACTTCACGTCGTTCGGGATGAACGCCTCGCGCGCCATGAGCCGCTCGATGACCGGATGGCGGCACTGCCGGAGCGTCAGCGAGCGCCCCTCGTGCACCTGCGGCCGCACGTAGCGCTGCAGCACCGCCGTGTCCGCGAGCGACGCCCACACGTCGAGCCGCGCCAGCGCGCCCGCCGTCCGCTGCACCCGCACCGCCGCGCGCCCCACCGCGTCGCGCAGCTGCCCGAACAGCAGCGCCTCCCGCACCCCGATCTTCTCCTCGGCGCCGAGCACCTTGGCCTCGTACTCCTTGAGCTCGGGCGTCACGTAGCGCTCGGCGCCGGCCAGCGTCTGGCGGCGCTCGTAGTCGGCGGGGACCTTGTCGGCGTGCGCGTGGGTGATCTCCAGGAAGTACCCGAAGACCTTGTTGTAGCCCACCTTGAGCGACGGGATCCCGGTGCGGTCCCGCTCCCGCTGCTGCAGCGTGGCGATGTACTGCTTGCCGCCGTCGCGCAGGTCGCGCAGCTCGTCGAGCTCGGCGTCGAAGCCGGCGCGGATCACGTCGCCGTCGGCGAGGACGGCGGGCGGGCGGTCGGAGAGCGCGGCGCCCAGCTCCTCGGCCAGGTCGGCCAGCGGGTCGAGGTCGTCGAGCACGCTGCCGAGGGCGGTGCTGCGATCGCGGTCGGCGAGGCCGGTGAGCGCCTCCAGCACGTCGGGGAGGAGGCGGAAGCTGTCGCGGAGGGCGCCGAGTTCGCGCGGGGTGGCGCGGCCGGCGGCGGCGCGGCCGGCCAGGCGCTCGAGGTCACGGACGCCGCCGAGCGCCTCACGCACCCGCGCGCGGCCGCGGCCGTCCTGTACCAGCACCTCCACGGCGTCGAGCCGCTCGCGGATGGCGTCGGGCTCGCGGAGCGGGGAGAGCACGAAGCGGCGGAGCAGCCGGGCGCCCATCGGGGTGCTCGTGGTGTCCAGCACCTCGAGCAGCGTGGTGCCCCTGGCGCCGAGGCGGAGCGGCTCCACCAGTTCCAGGTTGCGCCGCGTCATCTCGTCGATCCACAGGTGCCGCGCCGAGCGGCGCACGGTGGGGCGGTGGAGGTGCGGGAGGCCGGCCGGCTGCAGCTCGGCCACGTAGCGGAGCAGGGCGCCCGCGGCGCCGATGGCCGGCGCGTCGTCGCTGCCCAGGCCCAGGCCGTCGAGGCTCGCCAGCTGGAAGCGGCGCGCCAGCTCGGTCCTCGCCAGCTCCACGTCGAACTCCCACGCCTCGCGCGGGGTGCGGAGCACGCCGTCCTCGAGCCGCACCTCGGTGCTGTTGGGCACCACCACCTCGGCCGGCGCCAGCCGCGCGACGGCCTCCGCCAGCTCCCGCTCCTCGACGGTCTCGAGCAGGAACTCGCCCGTGGAGAGGTCGATGGCGGCCACGCCCCCGGGCGGCAGCGCCGCCACGAGGAAGTTGTTGCGCACCCCGGGCAGGCAGCTCTCCTCCAGCACCGCGCCCGGCGTGATGGTCTCGATGACGGCGCGCTTGACGATCCCCTTGGCGAGCTTCGGGTCCTCGACCTGCTCGCAGATGGCCACCCGGTGCCCCGCCGCGATGAACTGCCGCAGGTACTCCGCCGCCGCCTTCACCGGCACGCCGGCCAGCGGCACGCCGTCGCCGCGGCTCGTCAGGGTGATGTTGAGGACCCGGGCGCCGACCTGGGCGTCCTCGAAGAACATCTCGTAGAAGTCGCCCATGCGGAAGAAGAGGATCGAGCCCGGGTGGCGGGCCTTGATCTCGTGGTACTGCTGCATGAGCGGGGTGCCCCCCGACTCCGCCTTGCTCACGGCTCCTTCACCACGAAGGGCGAGGTGTGGAGCTTGGTGCGCACCTGCTCGGCCGCGCGGGTGGCGGCGGCGCGGTCGGCGTAGGGACCGGCGCGTACCTTGAAGAGCCCACCCTCCTGCACGATGTAGGGCGTGAAGCCGGCGGTCTTGAGGCGCTGGGCCATCTGGTCCGCCGCCGCCCTGGTGTTCACGGCGCCCACCTGCACGGCGAAGCCGGTGCGCGCGGGCGGAGCCGGCGTCGCCGGCGGGGTGGGGGAGGTGTCCTTGGGCTGCACCGCGCCCGCGGCGCAGCGGCCGTTCAGGAACTCGAGCCGGTTCTTGAGTTCCACGTCTTCGCCGGCGCCGGCCATGCCGGCGGTGAGCCAGCGGCAGGCCTGCGCCTGCTTCCGCTGCGCGAAGTACGCCTTGGCCGCCCACTCCGCCGCGGTGGGAATCAGCGGGCTGTCGGGATAGTCGTTGAGGATGCGGTCCCAGTTGCGGAGCGCGCCGGCCTGGTCGCCGGCGGCGTAGTCGAGGAGGCCCAGCCGGTAGCTGGCGTCGTCCGCCCAGCTGGAGCCACTGTACTCGATGACGATGCGCGAGTAGTTCCGCCGCATCTCCTCGATGCTCCGCGACACCAGTCCCATGGTGTAGAGCAGCTCGGGATAGAGCGTGTCGGTGGTGGCCGTGCTGGAGAGGAGCCGCGTCACGATGCCGCGCGCCGAGTCGCTGCCGCCCTCCTGCGCGATGCGGAGCGCGTCCTTGAGGCGAGGATCGTCCTGCGCCGCGAGCGGCGCCGTGGCGGCGGCGAGCGCGAGCGCCACCAGCGCCGCGCGGGTCCAGCGAGTCATCGTGCTGCTCCCATCGGTTCACGTGAGGGGCGCGCCGCCGGCTTCCCGAGGCGGAGCACCAGGCCGGTGAGCACGCCGGCGTCGTCGGCCAGCCGGGTGCCCTTGAGCGCCATGTCGGCCTCGAGGGTGGCCTGCACCGCGGCGCGGAGCCGCGCGGCCGGCCAGGCGGGCGCCCAGCGCGCCCAGTTGCTCGTGGCCACCTTCCAGTCGCCTAACCCGAAGGGCCGCACCTGCCGCAGCCGGTCGAAGAGCGCCCGCTCGAGCGCGCCCCCCTTCGAGCCCTTCTCGTGCAGCGCGCGCGCCAGCTTGAGCCCCACGAGCGCGGTGCCGAGCGTCGTCACCATCTTCACGCCCGACATCCCGGACTGCTCCAGCACCGGGGTCGTGAGCGCCAGCGCCTTCGGCAGGTCGTCGCCGAGCACCGCGTCCACCCAGTCCTCGAGGGTCTCGCCGTGGCGGACGCCCACGAGGTCGCCCACCTGCTCGCGGGTGACGGGCGCGTCGCCCGCCAGGCTGGCGAACTTCTCCAGCTCGCTCCGGAGCGCGCCGAGCTCGTAGCCGGCGCTCGCCGCCAGGTGCTCCGCCGCGCCCTCGGCGAAGGTGACGCCGAGCCGCTTGGCGTGGAACGCCACCCAGCGCGCCACCCGCGCCGGCTCCAGCGGCTCCAGGTTCACCGCATAGCTCCGCGCCACGATCTCGGCGTCGGGTTCCCAGTCGCGCCGCTTCTCCTCGCTCGGCGCGCTCTCCACCAGTACCAGCACCGTATCGAGCGACGGATTCTCGAGATACTTGGTGAGCACCGCCCGCTGCGACGCCTTCTTCTTCCACGCCTCGATGTCCCGGATCACCACCACCCGCCGCTCGGCCAGCATCGGCAGGGTGTTCACCAGGGAATGCAGCTCCTCGGCGTCGAGCTGCGGCGCGCTGCGCTGGTCGAAGTTGAAGTCCCGCTCGTGCGGCTGGAGCGCCCCGTCCACGATGGCCCGGGCCAGCTCCTCCTTGAGGATGTCCTCGGTGCCGTGGAGGTAATAGACGGGGGCGAGCTCACTCCGACCCAGTGCCCGGAGCAGGTCGTCGTGCGAGTGGCGGGGCATGGCCCCAATCTAACGGCCCGGGCGGGATGGCGGGACGGGCCGGACCTCGGGGCGTCGCCGGCGGCGTTGGCAGGGCGGGCTGGTGGTGTGACTCAACGCAGAGGCGCGGAGGACGCGGAGGACGCGAAGGGATCGAGGCCGGGATGGCAGGTTGCCATTCCCGGGCTCAGTTGTTTTGGGGTGGGGTTCCGCGGCCGGTGGGGGTGCGTCGCCGGGCCCGAACTCACTCCCACCAAAAACGCGACGGGCTCACCCTGCGGTGAGCCCATCATGTCGGTTCAGTTCCTC